>JBAUWG010000369.1:0-3438 GCA_049583675.1 Desulfobacterales bacterium
TCCATAAATGGTCTTTTTGCCCGATCTCAGCGTTATGCTCAAAAAATAATCCTCGGAATATCAACTATATGCCTGCGGTTATTTTTTTCGCATGCCTTGATTTCGAACAAAAATCCTCATTTATGGATGGACACTATTTAGCAACTTCTGTATCTTTTCAAGGGGCAGGGGAGAAAAATGGTCCGTTCCCACAGGCAAGACAGCTCCCTGATGCTTCAGCCAGTTGACACGGGTCATCGTAGCGGCGCCAAAAAGAAGGTTCATGGCGACGGTGACGGTATGGCGGTTTTCGGGGCGCTCAAGAAATGAGCCCTTAATCCACTGGTTAAAGGCGCCCATGGCCGGGCCGCACCATATTTGGTAGTCGATTTTTCGTGAAAGATCGCCTGAATTGGCCCAGTTTGACGATTGGCCGAGATAGGATCGAAACACAAGGGCCATTTTATGTTTGGGATTTTTTTCGGCTCTTTCAATCTGCCGGGGATCGTGGCGGGTAAAATAAGTTTTGGTTTGTTCCCATTCCTCCTGAAAACTGTTTCGAAAAAAATCCCGCTCCAGTGAAAGGCGCTGTTTTTCAGGAATGGCTTCAAATCGGTCATAATTGCAATAGAGATCATAGAGCTTTGCGGCCCGGAGCGGAAACATGGTGCCCCTTTTGAGCACTTGGACCTTAACTCCCAATTCAAACATGTCGGCTGCCGGAGCCATGGTCATGTCCGCCTGACCGGCCTCTGCCAGCATTTGCCGGACGGTTTCCGACGTTCCGGCTTCGATACAGGATTGGTTGACGGAACCCGTGAGAATATAGGCAGCACCCATGGCAAATGCCGCAGCCGCGGAATGGGGGGTGGCGATTCCGCCGGCGAGGCCCACACAGGGCGGATTTTTGTAATGGTATTTCCTTGCCAGTTCATCACGCAGAGCGATCATTGTAGGTAATAGGGAAATCGCAGGCCGGTTGTCGGTATGGCCGCCGGAATCCGCTTCTGCGGTAAGATCATCGGCCATGGGGATCGATTCCGCGAGTTGCGCTTCCCCACGAGTGATCATGTTTTTGTCAACAAGCTGGGACAGAAGTTTTTGGGGCGGCGGGGAGAAATATTTTTCGGCCACTTCAACTCTCGAGGCTTTGGCAATCACCTTGTTGGGGCATACAATCCGGCCGTCGGCATCACGATGGATTCCTTTTACGCGATAATACACCAGGGGAAGGGTGAGATTCAGATATGCCGAGGCGCTAACAAGTCTAATTTCCCGCTGAAGATACAATCCAACCACGGCTGCTTCAAGTTCAGGGTCATTGGGTATGTGAATCAGATTGAATCCGTAAGGTATATTTCCCAAGCTTTGCTGCAGCCGGTCAATGGCGGTTTCGATTTGATCGAGGGATAAACCGGCGGCGCCAAAAAAGCCGGCACATCCGGCTTTTCCGGCAGCCTCGACCATTTTAACTGATGTAATGCCGTTGGCCATCGCACCCACAATGTATGCATAGCGAAGACGATGCTTGTTTTTAAACCGGGGATCGCCCAGATGTTCCGGGTTCAGCGGCGGTGCATATGCATTCAGAGGAACAGCGGCGGAATCCGGAGAAACAACGCTGCCCAAAATGATCTTTCCATTGCCGGCCACGGCCGGAAGGCCATTAAGATCCAAAAGATAAACCGGCCGGTTCACGTTTAAAATTGCCGATCGGATGGCCTCTTTGCCCTGTTCAGGTTCAAGATCTTCCGAAATCCACCATCCGGCGATTTGTTGATATTTTGATGGTTTCATCAAAAGGTATTTATACAATGAACCTGATTGTGTCAACAGCGTTGACCAAGGGGTGATCTTCTGCGGGCGGATCCTTTGCAAATGTTTTAAAGTTTTCCTGTTAATTTCCGAAAATAATCATAAGCCGGCCGAATTGAGCCATCCCTTCGCCGAACACCGTATCAGAGGAGCAATGCATGCAAGTGGTTACCACTCACAAAAACACGGATTTTGATGCGCTGGCTTCCACCATAGCGGCGACGATCTTATACCCTGAAGCGATTCCGGTTCTTCCGAGACAGGTCAATCCGAACGTTAAGGGCTTTTTGTCCATTCACAAGGATATTTTAAAAACAAGCCTCTTTGACGATGTTTTTCTGGAAGATGTCAAGCGACTGATTGTCGTGGATATCAACAAATGGAGTCGGCTCGGCAGGATCGGCAGACTGAAGAAGCATAAAAATTTGGAGGTTTTTCTGTGGGATCACCATTGCGATGATGGAGACATCAATCCGACATGGAAATGCCAGGAGCCGGTGGGTGCCAATATTACGCTTATGATTCGAAAATTAAAAACGAAAAAAAAAATCCTGACTCCCATACAAGCCACGCTTTTCCTGGCAGGTCTGTATGAAGATACCGGCAATCTGAGTTTCCCCGCTTCCACCGCAGAAGATGCCTATGCCGCAGCATATTTGTTTGAACGTAAAGCGGATCTGAACATCATCCATTCCTTTTTGCGTCCGGCCTACGGAGAAAAACAGAAAAATGTTCTGTTCGAAATGCTGCGTTCTGCAAAAAGAGATAAAGTGAACGGATTCAGCATCAGTATTAACAGACTGACTTTAAACGGCTATGTGGAAAGCCTTGCCGTTGTGGTTCACATGTACAAAGAGATACTAAACGTCGATGCCGCCTTCGGAATATTTGCGGACCAGGAACGCAACTGTTGCATGATCATTGGACGGAGTAATGCCGACGGCATCGATATCGGTTCGATTATGCGGAGCATAGGCGGCGGCGGGCATCCGGCCGCAGGGTCCGCAGTGCTCAAATCAATCAACCCGGATGCGGCAGAGGATATCGTTCGGACATTGATGCAAGGAAATCAACAGGCATCCGTACAGATCAGCGATCTCATGTCTTTTCCTGTTGTTACGGTACCGCCGAATACCCGAATGAAGAAAGTGGCTTCCATGTTAAAAGAAAAAGGGTGTACCGGATTTCCGGTTGTAGAGGATGGAAGGCTTGTGGGTATGATTTCAAGAAGAGATTTTAAAAGAGTTAAAAAAGAATCCCAGCTCAAAGCACCGGTAAAAGCATTTATGAAAACAGATGTCAAGACGATTGCTCCCGGAAAAAGTCCGACCGAGGCCGCCAGACTCATGGTGAAATACGACATCGGCCGGCTTCCCGTGGTGGAGGATAAAAAGATCATCGGGATTCTGACACGATCGGATGCCATGCTCTATTTTTATGATCTTTTGCCGGATTGACAGCAGATCCACTTCTCCGGATATTTTTATTCTACAGGGCCAAACAGTTTCGATGCTTCGGATTCTGCTGGCGGAGATTCGGTGAATATGGGGCCGAACAGTTTCGGTGAATCGGATGGTATCGCTGTCTTATTGGGTGAAAGAGACGGTTTGATTTTTTTATGGATCGAAGGATGCAGAAAGGAAA
>JBAUWG010000370.1:0-21133 GCA_049583675.1 Desulfobacterales bacterium
CCCATGGGTCCGCGCCATCCGATCGTATCGCCCGTCAGCCATTTTTTCTCCGGAACGTTTCCTTTTAACTTTAAATACTTGGCCGTGTGACAATCATTACAGCCTAATTTCTTAACCAGGCGGCGCCCTTTTTTTACCAATCTCATCTTGAAATAAAAATCAGATTTGTTTTTCATTGGTTTGGTCGTATCAGACTTCGCTATATTCCAAAAAAAGAACCCGAACAATATGAAACCGGTAGAGATAAGACAGATCCATTTGAATTTCATCGGCATTGTTTCCTTTTGGCATGACAACTTATGTCCACGTGGAAGATCCTTCCTGCAATTTAAAATCACTATACATTAGTCGATCATGAATTTGCAAGCAGGCTGATAAAAATCAAGATTGTCCGCAATCCTCTTGACATGTTGCTCTGTGGTATTATTTTAATCATGTTAGGCTTAAAAAACCTATAGTAGCCTGACCTCCTCCAGCCCCTGGTAACCGCATCCAGGGGCTTTTTGATTGTATTCTCAAAGACAAAAGCAGAAGAGAATTTCAGGTGTGAAGGGTTAAAAACGGATCAGTGCAAGCAGGGGCCCTGGTCCAATGCCCAGCCAGATCAGCAATATTGTCATGGCCGCCAGGACCAATCCGCCTGAAAACCCCGTGGCCGGTTCCGGGGGGGTAGCCGCTTGCTTATCGCCGGGACGGCTGAACAGGGCCACTACGATTCGCAGGTAGTAAAACAAGCTGACGCCGCTGGTGATCAGCAGGGTAATGACCAGCCACCAAAGGGCGCTGTGCAGTCCTGCCGCCACGATGAAAAACTTACCCATGAATCCCACGGTCAGCGGGATTCCGGCCAAAGACAGCAGCATGGCAATAAAAATGCCGCCTATCCACGGGTGTTGGAAAAACAGGCCATGAAAATCTTCAAGGCGGTCCGCATCTTTGTCCTTGTGAGAAAGCACGGCTATGACGCCGAAAGCACCCAAGGTCGTAATCGTATAGGCTGTGATATAAAAGGTCACCGCCTGAACCGCAATACGTCCGCCGGCCATGAATGCCACCAGTAAATACCCCATATGGGCAATGGAAGAGTAGGCCAGAATTCTTTTCACCTGATTCTGCAGCAGCGCCAAAAGGTTTCCGCCCACCATAGAAGCAAAGGCAACAACGCCGAACATCCAAAAGACAGATGGATGGCTCAACAGGTCAACGGGTGCGAACAGGCGCACCAGTAGGGCCACCATGGCAGTTTTGGATACGGTCGCCACAAAGCCGGTCACCGGAGCCGGTGCGCCCTGATAGACATCAGGCGTCCACATATGAAACGGCACAAGGGCCAGTTTGAAGCCGATGCCCACCACCAGCATCCCCATGCCGGCCCATAGAATCAATGGACCGCCGGATGCCGGTAGAAACGGAAGCCGGGTCGTCATCGCTGCAAAATCGAGGGTGCCGGTATTCGCATAAATCAAAGCCATGCCGAACAGCAAAAAGGCAGCCGAAGCAGCAGCCAGGACCAAGTATTTAAGGCCGGCCTCCACGCTCTGCACCCTCTTACGAGGGTAAGCGATCAACGCATACAAAGAAATGCTGAGAATTTCCAGTCCAATGAAAAAAGACGCAAAATTCCGGCTCATCACCAAAACGACGGCCCCTACGGCGGCCAGGATCATCAATAGATAAAACTCTTCGCAATGTCCGCCCAGTCTCTCCAGATAGCCGTAGCCGAGTAGAACGGTGGCCGCGGTCGCCATCAGGATCAGCCCGGTATAGAAAAGTGCATAGGAATCGACCACCATCAACCCGGTCACCGGGCCCGTTGACCATTTGCCGGCCATTGGCAGGCAGGCAAATGCCGTCGCCAAACCGATCATGCTCAACACCACCGTGACCGCGTGATGGCGCCGGACGGCGATCTGCAGCATGATGACCGCCGCGGCCAGTGTGAGAACGATAAGCGGCCCCAGAGCTAAAAAGTCGGTGCGGGTCATGGGTTTCTCCTGAGGGCATCACCCGTTTTATTTTTGCCTCAATTAAGCAAAAAACGATCAATTGAAGTTATTGGTTATTTGTTTTTCATTCTCTTTGTCACTTGCCGGCAACAACAACTTGGCGTTTACAGTGCCTGAAACCGGTTCCGGTGACTGCGGTGAAATGGACGCGATTTGCTGCAAATGATTCAAAGCCGGCCGGGTGGTTTTAAAAACCGGTTGGGGGTAAAGTCCCAGCCAGAGAAGAAGCACCATCATGACCCCCAGGGTCGCGGTCTCTCTTTTGGATAAATCGCGTATGGGCTGCTTTTCTTTGTCTGCGCCATGAAAGGCCTGCTGCATGATCCAAAGAGAATACACCGTGGCTGAAACCAGCCCAAGGGCGGATAGAATCGTCAGCGGCCGGCTGATGGGATAGGCGCCAAACAGAATTAAAAATTCACCTATAAAGTTGCCCATGCCGGGCAATCCCAATGAAGCCAGTGCAAACACCATGGCCATACCGCCCATGCGCGGCACGGCGGCCCACAAACCACCCATGCGGTTAATATCGCGGGTATGCAACCGTTCCTGCATAATACCCACCAGTACGAACAAGGCACCGGTGCTGAGACCATGGCAAATGATCTGGATGACGGCGCCCTGCAATGCCAGATTGCTCCAGGCAAAAACAGCCAGCAGGACAAAGCCCATGTGGCTGATGCTGGTGTATGCCACCAGCCGTTTCAAATCGGTTTGTGAGAATGCCAGCAAAGCGCCGTATAGGATGGCAATAACGGCCAAAATCATGGCCACCGGAGCGAATGTTTTGGCAGCCTCGGGAAACAGCGGTATCACGAACCGCAGCATTCCGTACGCACCGGTCTTCAACAACAATCCGGCCAGGATGACGCTACCGGCCGTCGGCGCCTCGGTATGGGCGTCAGGCAACCAGCAGTGTACGGGAAATGCCGGCAGTTTCACCGCAAATGCAATCAGAAATCCCAGCATCAACCACATGGCCGTGTGGGCCGGCATGGCGGTGCCCAACAATGCCGGATAATCGAAAGTATAGGTGCCGGTGCTGCGGCCATGAACAAAGTAAAGCCCCACGATGGCAGCCAGCATGAGTAACCCACTGATTTGGGTAAACAGGAAAAATTTGATGGCCGCGTATGTGCGGTTTTCATGCCCCCAAATCGCGATCATCAAAAACATGGGCACCATCATCAGTTCCCAGAAAAAGTAGAACAGGAAAAGATCGAGAGCGATGAACACACCGATGATGCCGGCCAAGACCCACATCAGATTGAAATAGAAAAACCCGGTTCGCTCGGTGATCTCAGTCCAGGAGCAGGCCACTGACACAATGCCCAAAAAATTGGTCAACAGAATCAACACCAGGCTGAGGCCGTCGGCGGCCAGGTGAAATCGAATGCCAAACCAGGGGATCCAGGACACATTCAGGTCTGCCAGCCAGGGGCCGTTGAGATCCGGCATTATAGAGCCGGTCCCGGACAAAACAAAAACCAGCGAAATGATCAGGTTGAGCGTCATGCCGCCGAGGGCTACCCATCGCGACGATCCGGACCGATAAACACCCGCAAGCCATGCCAGCAGACCACCGGCAACAGGAATCCCGATAAGCCATACCAGTATCATAATAACACCGCCATTCCAACCACCACGGCCGCGCCGATGGCCAGGCCCGCAGCGTATGTGCGCATCCTTCCGCTTTGGGTCGCGCTCAGCACACGGTGTGCCACATCGCCCAACCACGAAAGCAGGTCAAAGAAGCTGTCGATGATATCCTCCCGGTCGATGCGCGCCAGAAACACATAGGGATGCACCAGTATTCGGTCATATAACCCATCGAATCCCCAACCCCCGAACCAGAAACGATGCAACACTTTGCCTGTTGGAGAGCCGGCCAGCGTCGTCGTAAAATCCGGCACACGCAGAATCAATATGTAACTTATCGCCACACCGAGCAGTGCCGTACCGCCGGATATCCATTCAAACAGACCCTCGTAGACCTCCCGTGAAACCGCCAGTACGGTTGCCGGCAGCGCGTTTTGGATAAACTCTGAAAACAGATGCACCCCGCCCCCTAAGGTGTTGGGAATCTCCATGAATCCGGCGCACAGGGAAAGCGCGGCCAGTACGACCATGGCGATGTTCATGGCCGCTCCCGGCCGCTGTGCCACCGGTGTCCGCAGCGGACCGGCAAATGTCAGAAAGACCATTCTGAATGTATACAAAGATGTCAGAAATGCGCCGGCAAGGGCGGCTGCCCATAGCCCTATGCCGCCATTCACCGAAGAAAAGGCCTGCCATATAATGAGATCTTTGCTGTAAAATCCGGACGTCACCAGCGGCAGCGCCGCCAACGACGCCGAACCGATCAAAAAGGTCCAGAACGTCAGGGGCATCTCCCGTCGCAGCCCTCCCATTTTGAACATATCATGTTCTTCGCTCATGGCATGGATGACGGCCCCGGCCCCCAAAAAGAGCAGGGCCTTGAAAAAGGCATGAATCATAAAATGGAAAACAGCCGCCGCCCATGCCCCGACACCCAACGCCAGAAACATGTAGCCGATCTGGCTGATGGTAGAATAGGCCAGCACGCGCTTGATATCTTTTTGGGTCAAAGCGCTGAAACCGGCCAGCACCAGTGTGGCCGCGCCCACAACGGCCACCACGGTCAGCGCCGCCGGCGCCAGGGTGAACAGCACGTGCGTGCGGGCGATCAGATAGACACCGGCCGTGACCATGGTGGCGGCATGAATCAACGCGCTGACGGGTGTAGGGCCGGCCATGGCATCGGGAAGCCATGTTTGCAGCGGAAGTTGAGCGGATTTCCCCACGGCACCGCCCAAAAGGAGCAATGCGGCAATGGTCGGCAAGGACGCGCCCACGGACCAGGTGGCCTGTGCCCGGATCATCAGATCCTGAATCTGGAGTGTTCCCAAATGGTCAAAGAGGAGAAACAGTCCCACGGCCATTGCCGTATCGCCTACGCGGGTAACCACAAAGGCTTTTCGGGCCGCATAACCGTTTGCCGGATCAGTATACCAAAAGCCGATGAGCAAGTAGCTGCACAATCCCACGCCTTCCCATCCCAGATAGAGCAACAGCAGGTTGTCGGCCATCACCAGGATCAGCATGGCACAAACAAACAGGTTCATATACGCAAAAAACCGGCTGAACCCCTCATCTTCTTCCATGTATTCCGCAGCATACAAATGGATGAAAAAACCCACGCCGGTGATCACCAGCATCATGGTCAGGGTCAGGGCATCCAGATAAAAGGAAATGCCGACTTTCAGACCGCCCACCGCCAGCCAGGACCACACCATGTAGCTGTGGGCAGGATGGCCGGGAAGACCGCGCAAAAAGACGGCGGCGATCCAGGCGGTCAAGAGCGCCGCAATCCCCACGGAGCCGACACCCGTCACGGTGGCAAGACGGCGCGGCAGACGGGCGCCCGCCAACGCCAGGATCAAGAATCCGGCCAAAGGTAAAGCAGGAATTAGCCAGAGCAATTGCAGCATTTCAACCTCGCATTCTATCGGCCTGATCGGCATCCAACGTATGGATGCGATGATACAGTTGTAGCACCAGCGCCAAACCTACAGATACTTCTGCGGCGGCCATGGCCAGGATGAATAAAAACATGATCTGCCCGTCGGGCCGGCCCCAATGGAATCCCGCAGCGATGAATGCCAGGCCGCTCGCATTGAGCATAATCTCCAAACCGAGGAGAATGAAAATGATGTTTCGCCGCACCATCACACCGACGAGTCCCAAGAGAAAAAGAATGCCCGCCAGAAAAATTGCATGCGCCGTTGGAATGGTTATCATCGGTCATCTCCTTCGGGCGCCCCTGGCGCCTCGGGCCGCGCCAGATGATAGGCGCCCACCAATCCGGCCATCAGGAGGATGGATGCCAACTCAACACCCAGCACATACGGCCCGAACAATGCCCGGCTGAGTTCGTGCGGCCCCACCCCGGCATTGACGGGAAATGAGCCGGCGCCGGCGGTCAGGACATAGATGAGTTCACCCAGGAGAATCGCGGCCGGCACCGCGGGTCCAAACCACATCCAGGGACGCAGCAACTGCTTCCGGCTTCGAATGGTTTGGGATTCAGGATTGAGCATCATGACCACAAATACAAAAAGGACCATGATGGCACCGGCATAAATGATCACTTCCAATGCGGCGGCAAAAGGTGCCCCCAGAAGAAAAAATATCAGCGCCACAGACAGCAGCGAAACGATCAAATAAAGCAGCGCATGCACCGGGTTTACGTTTGTAATCACCATGATGGTACAGATAACGGCGACCGCCGCCGCGACGTAAAATAAAACGTTCATGTAAGACTTCCTTTTTTCATCGATTCGACGATTGAACGACTTGACCTGCCAATCCATCAACAAACCCGCATCAGGGCAGCAACGTGTGCGTGTCCACCGGCTCGGATTCATTCTCGGCCTGGCCTTTGCCCTTTCCGGAGATGGCCAGTCCGGCCACGCGATAAAAATTATAGTCCGGATACTTGCCCGGTCCGCTGATCAAAAGGTCTTCTTTTTCGTAAACCAGATTTTGGCGATCGTATTCACACATTTCATAATCCGGTGTGAGCTGGATGGCCAGCGTGGGGCAGGCCTCTTCGCAAAAACCGCATAAAATGCAGCGGGAAAAATTGATCCGGAAAAAGGCGGGGTATCGCCGGCCGTGCTCGTCTTCCGAAGCTTGCAGCGCAATGCAGTCCACCGGACAAGCCGCAGCACACAAATAACAGGCCACGCAGCGTTCTTCACCGTCCGGGTCGCGCGACAAAATAATGCGCCCCCGAAAGCGCGGCGCCAGATACGGCTTTTGCTCCGGATACTGGATGGTTTCAGGCCTGCGGAAGCTATGAAGCAGAATCTGCCATATCGTTCGTAGATGACTCAGCAATTATTTTCCTCCTCAACCCAGGGCTATCACGATCCCTCCCGTGACCATCAGATTCAGCAATGCCAGGGGCAGCAGGACCTTCCAGGCAAAGCTCATCAGTTGATCGTAACGGGGTCTGGGAAGGGATGCGCGAAGCAGAATAAATCCGGAGACAAACACAAACGTTTTGATCACAAACCATAAAATCGGCGGCAGAACAGGCCCCATCCACCCGCCGAAGAAAAAGATCACGATCATCGCAGAGATCAAAGTGATGCCGAGGTATTCGCCGACAAAGAACAGGCCGAACTTCATGCCAGAATATTCGCTGTGAAATCCTGCCACAAGTTCGCTTTCCGCCTCGGGAAGATCAAAGGGCAGGCGATGGGTTTCAGCAAAACCGGCAATGATGAAGATCACCAAACCCGGAAATTGGGGGATGCAGAACCACAAATTCTTCTGGGCTGTTACGATGTTACTCAGGTTAAACGATCCGGCAAGGATCACCACGCCCATCAACGCCAGCCCCATGAAGACCTCATAGCTCAACATCTGGGCGGTTGCACGAATGGCGCCCAGCAGCGCATACTTGTTGTTGGAAGACCAGCCTCCCAAAGCAATGCCGTAAACACCCAGAGCCGTCATGGCCAGAAAGAAGAGCAGGCCGACATTGAGATCGCTCACCACGATACCTGGAGCGAACGGAACCACCGCAAAAGACATCAAAACGGTCACTACGAGCAGTGCCGGCGCAACGACGAACACCGGCCGGTCGGCAAAGGGTGGAATCCAATCTTCTTTGAAAAAAATCTTGATCATATCGGCCATCACCTGCATCAGACCGAAAGGCCCGACGCGATTGGGGCCGCGGCGATCCTGCCACAGGGCCAGCAGCCGGCGCTCCAGCCAGATCAGTCCGGCGCTGACGGTCAGCACGGCGGCCAAGACAACGACGATAATGATGATTTGGCGAAGAATTGGGTTCATTAAATGGGTCTCACCGTTTTTTCAGAGAAAATACGAATTACTTCTCATTTTTTTCCGTTCCGTGAATCTTGACTACCGCAGGCAGTGAAATATGCGGCAAGCCGGGAAGTCCGACGGGCAGACCGGCCGTGCGGGGCGGCATGCCCGGCAGCAGCTTGACGGGAAGATCAAGGGATCGTCCGCCAACCTGCAATCGCACCTGTTCGCCTTCGGCGGCCGGGGCATCTTCCGGGCTCAGGGCCAGATATGGCCGGGGCGCCATTTGGAAGATGCCGGGGGACGTCATACTCAGTTCTTCGCTGCCGAAAATATGGTGGACGGGCACCAGCAGATATTCACCCTCCCCCGGCAAAGCAGTCTGCTCCGGCATGGAAAAGTACCGGCCGTGATCGGTACCCGGGGGTTCGATCAGCCGCCGGCCGGGGTCTCCCCCCCGAAGGGGCCCGCCGATTTCGCTTTGAAACTTGTTCAGGGCCTGCTCCGAATTCCAGCCCGGCGACCAAATTCGCGAAATGAGTCCTGCCGGCGGCTGGCCGTCATATCCCTCCATGGTATAAGCCAGGGGTGCATCCTCGTCTGCGGGTGGTTTTGATTCGCTCACGTCGATGTCGGCATGCATGGCTGTTCGCCCGGTATACCGGTGGGATTGGCGGGGAATTTTTCTGCCCGCCGTGGGTATGGCAATTTTGGGATCAAGGCCGGCGACCGGCTGAAACACCGGCATGTCTTTGACCAGGTCGGCGATCAAATCCTCCAGGCGGCGCCAGGATACACCGCTGTTATGGCCGGCCGCATTCATCAATATCTGCAGCCATCGCCAGCCGGGCCGAACTTCTCCCTTCGGGGACATCACCGCATATCCGCGTTGGGCGCGTCCTTCACTGTTGATCAGGGTACCGGTTGCCTCGGCGAATGTGGCCGCCGGCAGAGCCATGTGGGCCTTAGCCGTCGTCGCAGTGTGCAGATGATCGATGACGATGACATGCCGGGCCTTTTGCAGCATGGCGTCCACGGCTTGGGCATCGGCCCGTCTGTACAAATCGTTTTCCAAAATGATGACCGTATCCGCCCTGCCCTCATTAACAGCCTGAAACGCCGAGTTCAGGTCATGTCCGCCCATCAGGCTCAGCCCAAGGCTGTTGCATTCAGGAACACATACGGCAACGGCAGCGATGCGCCCTTTACGGCCGAGGCACCAGGCTATGTTGGCGGCGGCCTCGATCAGCGCCGGGTTGCCGCAACCGGTCCCGACGACCACAAGCGGATGCCGGGATTTCAGCAGGGTTTGCGCAATCTCCTCGGCCAAAGCGCGAAAGCGTTCGTTGAGATCGGGCATGGGGAAAACCGTAGAATCCAAGGCGGCGAGCACCGCAAATCCCAGGCGAACCAAGTCATCCGACGCGGCATGAACGGTCCGCAACGCCGCATCATCCAGACGGGTGGGGTACGGTGTTGCGATAAAAAGGGCGGGCTTCTGGAGTTGGGCGATTTCCCGCACCCCCGCATCGTGCCAATTGGGCACCTGGAAATCCGAAGCGATTCGGGCGGATTTTTCATATCGCATTTGGCGCAGGTTGAGGGCCACTAGGGGGGCGGTTTGGGTCACGTCTTCGCCCAGGATGAAAGCCGCATCGGCCATGCCCACCCCCTGCAGCGTGGCCGCAGGAACCGGGCCCTCTTGAAGGATGTGGCATCCAAGGTCCAGGCATCTAAAATCGCTGTGGGATAGACCGGCATAAAATCGGTCCGGTCCCACCAGGGTGCGCAGGGCATAGTTGCTTTCCAAAGAGGCGCGAGGGGACCCGATGCCGATGACTTTACCGGGGTCGACTATCATGGCGGCCGACAGTTCAAGGATCTCTGTCTGGGTCAAGGGGGTGATTTCATCCTTTCCCGCTATCTGCCCCAAGGGACGGCGGATACGCTGCGGGCTGTTGACAAATTCGTACCCATAGCGTCCGCGGTCACACAAAAAATACCCGTTGATCTGGTGATGATAGCGATTGCGTATGCGCCGCAGCTTTTCGTAGCGCTCGCCCGGAATCGTGTTGCATCCCAATCCGCAGTGTACGCAAACCGACGGAGCGGTCTGCAGGTCCCATTTTCGCGTAAAATGGGATTTGAACGTTTTGTCGGTGAAAACGCCCGTGGGGCAAATTTCCACAAGGTTTCCGCTGAACTCGTTCTCCAGGGGCCCGTCCTGAAAACGCCCGAAATAGACATGATCATGACAGGCCAACGCATTCAGATCGCTGCCGCCGGCGTAGTCGTGGTAAAAACGCACGCACCGGTAGCACTGTATACAGCGGTTCATTTCATGGTTGATAAAGGGTCCCAAATCCTGGTTGCGATGGGTCCGCTTTGGGAAACGAAAATGCCGGTAATTGTGACCGGTCATGACCGTCATGTCCTGCAGATGGCATTCTCCCCCTTCGTCACATACCGGACAGTCATGGGGATGGTTGATCATCAGCCACTCGATCACGCTGGCCCGAAATTGCACTGCTTCGGGATCTTTGATGGAAATGCGGGTGCCGTCATCCGCGGCTGTCATGCACGCCATGACGAGTTCGCCCCGGGAGTCCTTCTCGTTTTTGAAGCGTTTGACGGCGCATTGCCGGCAGGCACCCACCGACCCCATGGCCGGATGCCAGCAAAAATACGGCAAATCGAAACCCAATGCCAGACAGGCCTGCAGCAGATTCTGCCCTTCTTTGACAGTGTATGCTTTGCCTTCGATATAGATCGTTACCATGCGCTATCTCCAGGGGCAGCGTTTTTCATGAATGTGGCGTCTGAAATCGTCCTCAAAATTCTTTAGGGCACTCTGCAAAGGCTCCATGGCGCCGGGTGCCAAAGCGCAGAAGGTATGGCCCATTGTGATCAGACGGGTATGACGCCTGAGATGCTCGATGTCTTCGGGTTTCCCCCTGCCCTGCTCGATGGCCTTGAGGATTTTTGAAACCCAGGCCAGTCCTTCTCTGCAGGGGGTGCACCAGCCGCAGGATTCCTGGGCAAAAAAGTGCATCAGGTTGCTCATCAGCCCCACGATGCACGTCCGGTCATCGACCACCACCATCGTACCGGTACCCAGCCGGCTGCCGGCCTCCTGCATGGAATTGAAATCCATTTGAACATCGAGATGTTCAGCGGTCAGCATTTCCGTGGATGCGCCGCCGGGCAGTATGGCCCGAACAGCCAGACCATCCTGTATACCGCCGGCATGTTCTTCCAGAATTTCCCGGACGGTGACGCCCATGGGCAGCTCCCAGGCACCCGGCCGGCGTACTTTTCCGCTGGCGCCGTAGATTTTGGTCCCCCCGTCGGGCACGCGGCTTAAATCCCGAAACCAGGTCGACCCGCGACGAATGATGTGGGGAACGTTACAAATGGTTTCCACATTGTTGAACGCCGTGGGTTTGCCCCAGAGCCCGACCACAGGGGGGAACGGCGGTTTTGACCGGGGAATGGCCCGTTTGCCTTCCAGCGCATTTAACAGAGCGGTTTCCTCTCCGCAGATGTATCGTCCGGCACTCATATGAAGATAAAGATCCAGATTGAAGCCCGTACCCAGGATGTTTTGACCCAGATATCCTTTGGCATAAGCTTCCTCTATAGCTATCTTCAATCTTTGTCGCGCCGTCACATAAGCCCGGCGCAGAAAAATATAGGAGATCCCGGCCTGCACCGCACAGGCGGCAATAATTATCCCTTCGATCAATTGGTGGGGGTCCCCTTCCATGAGCAGCCGGTCCTTGAACGTGGCCGGCTCCATCTCATCGGCGTTGATGACCAGGTATTTGGGCTTCGGGGCATCGTCGCCCATGGGCACAAAGCTCCATTTGCGTCCGGTGGGAAAGCCGGCGCCGCCTCGGCCGCGAAGATTTGCTTCCAGAACCAGCTGGGTTATCTCTTCCGGCGACATTTGGGTGAGGGCTTTTCTCAGCCCTTGATAACCGCCGGCTTTTTCATACTCAGCCAGGCTCAACGGCGGCTGGTCAGGCCGGATATTTTGTGTCAGCGGCTTTTCCATTAAAGCCCTTTTGGGTTAACATCGTTCTTTTTTTGATGGGTTGATCCGCCAGGTCGTAAACGGACTGGTCAACACCCGGAGTCAATCATAGGATGCCAGTATCTTGTCGATTTTCTCAGCATCGAGTTCACCGTAGAGTTGGTCGTCGATCATCATCACGGGCGCCCGGTCGCAGGCCCCCAAACAGACGTTGGGCAACAGCGTGAAGCGGCCGTCGCCGCTGGTCTCACCCAAACCGATGCCCAGGCGGTTTTCCAGGTAATTCACAATGGTGTCGTATCCCATAATCCAGCAGCTGACGCTGTCGCAGACCAGAATGATATGCCGGCCCACCGGCCGGCGGAAAATAAAATTATAAAAAGTAGCAACGCCATCCAGGTCCGTCGGCGACATCTCGAGCACGTCGGCCACATCACTCAGCACTTCGTCGGATACCCATCGGCGATTTTTCTGAACGATTTTCAAGGCCTCGATACCGGCAGCCCTTTTTATTGGATAGTGGGCTGCCACGGCCTCGATCTGTTTTTTCTCCTGTTCACTCAGCATACTTTCCTTTCATGTTCAACGGTCCACATCCGCCATGACGTAGTCGAGGTTTCCCAGTATCGCCAGCAGATCGGGCACCATCAGTCCGCGACTGATGGCCGGAAGGATCTGCAGGTGCGCAAAGGAAGGCGTTCGTATCCGTGTCCGATAGGCATGGATCCCGCCATCGCTGATCAGATAATAGCTGTTGTTGCCTTTAGTGGCCTCTACCCCTACACAGGCTTCTCCCGGAGGAATCACGGGGCCCCAAGTTACCCCTAAAAAGTGGTGGATCAACGTTTCGATATCTTTCAGAGTGTGCTCCTTGATCGGGGGTGTGGTCAGCGGATGATCAGCTTTATAGGGGCCGCCCGGCATCTGGTTCACGCATTGCTCGATGATCCGAAGACTCTGCCGGATCTCTTCAATGCGCACCACGGTTCGATCAAAGCAATCGCCGTTATGTGCAACGGGAATGTCGAATTCGAACGCTTCGTAGCCGGAATACGGCCGTTTTTTGCGAAAGTCCCATTCCAGACCGCAGGCTCGCAATCCAGGGCCGGTTACCCCCCAGTCCAGGGCCTGATCCAGGGTAAAGGTGCCGATACCCTGGGTGCGTATTTTGAAGATGCGATTGCCCATGATCATCTTATCATATGATTTCATCCGGCCGGGCATGAGGCGAAGAAACCCCCGCACCAACTCTTCCCACCCGACGGGCAAATCCTGGGCCACGCCGCCGATGCGAAACCAACTGGGATGCATGCGGCCGCCGGTGATTGCCGTGACAATATCGAAGATGCGTTCACGATCGTTGAACATGAAAAAAACCGGAGACATGGCCCCGAGATCCTGAACAAAAGTGCCGTACCAGACGAGATGACTGGCAATACGAAAAAATTCTGCCAGCATGATGCGGATCACCTTGACACGATCGGGAACGTGTATGCCGGCCAGCTTTTCCACGGTCAACACATAGGGCAAGTTGTTCATCACGCCGCCCAGATAGTCGATGCGGTCGGTGTAGGGAATGTAGGTATGCCAGGTTTGACGCTCGCCCATTTTTTCAGCCCCGCGATGATGGAATCCGATCTCTGGCACTGCATCCATTATTTCTTCTCCATCCAGTTGCAGGGCAATACGGAACACGCCGTGGGTCCCGGGGTGTTGGGGACCCAAATTGAGAAACATCAGCTCCGTGTCTTCTCTTCGGGCAACCAGCCCGTATTGCTCGGGATGGAAACGCAGGGCTTCTTCCTCACGCAGTTGCTTATCCACCGGCAGTTGAAACGGTCCCATTTCCGTGGCCCGGGCAGGATGCTCCTTGCGCAGGGGATGACCTTCCCATGTGGCCGGCAACAGGATGCGCCGAAGATGGGGATGCCCGTCAAAGGTGATGCCGAACATATCCCATACTTCTCTTTCATACCAGTCGGCTGAGGTCCAGATGTCCGTGATCGAGGCCAAACAGGGATGCTCGCCCTCCAGGGGCACCTTGATACGAATATCCTGGTTTCGTTCCGTCGACAGCAGATGATAAACCACGGTGAAATCGGCCTTTGGCTGATCCGATCGATGGATCCGCCATCGCTCGTCAATGGCGGTCAGATCGTAGAGCATCCGATACGGCCGGTCGATAGTATGTTTAAGATATCGCAGAATATCGGAAACCCCCTCGCCGGTGCACCAGATGGTCGGAACATCGTCCCGGGTCGTCTGCTGCATGAGCACGGCGTGATCAAAACGATCCCGCAATTCGTCGACGATGGGTGATGCTTGATTCATGTTTGCTTTGCCTGTTCGTTATACATCGACCGGTCAGATGGTATCCGGCGATCGCAGTATCGATGCCTTTTGCCGTTCGGACCGCCGGGTATCGCGCGTGGACGGCAGGGGCACACGCCGAACACCTTGGGGACCGGCAACCCAGCTCAAGGGGCGTTTTTCTCTTCCCACTGCCTCCTGGAGCAACGTCAAACCGTGCATAAAAGCCATGGGACTGGGCGGACAGCCCGGCACGTACACATCCACCGGAAGAAATTTATCTACGCCCTGGACCACGCTGTAAATATCGTACATGCCGCCGGAATTGGCGCACGATCCCATGGAGATGACCCATCGCGGTGACATCATCTGCTCGTAAAGACGCTGGATGACCGGCGCCATCTTGATAAAAGGTGTGCCCGCAATAATCATAAGGTCCGCTTCCCGCGGTGTACCGCGAATCACCTCCGCCCCGAATCGTGCAATATCATACCGGCTGGTAATGCTGGTGGCCATCTCCACATAGCAGCATGAAAGGCCGAAGTTGAAAGGCCAGATCGAGTTTTTTCGCCCCCAGGCAACCAGGTCCTCCAATTTGGATAAAATCAGATTGCGTCCCACCGCTTCCTCGATGGTATCGGCTTGGGCGGAATTCGGTTTTATCCGGCTCATTCGCCAACGCATATTGGGATCACTCCTCTTTTTAAACCACTGAAGTTATAATGAATAACGGTCATACCGATACGTCTCTCCCGGCAAAAGCCTACGATTCCTCATCATAGAACGATGGCGATCTAACGTTTGCCTTTGATATAATTTTCCAACTGTTCGATGATCTCTTCTTTATGTTCGATGATGGTGTTGACAATGTCGCCGATAGAAATAATGCCGATTAGTTGATCATTTTTAAACACCGGCAGATGCCTTACGCGTTTGTCGGTCATCAGTTCCATACAGTATTCGACATCGTCATCGGGACCGACGCAGATCATATCGGTGGTCATGATTTCGCGAACCGCGATATCCTTTGAGTGCTTGCCTTTCAAAACGATTTTTCTCGCGTAATCCCTTTCTGAAATAAGGCCGGCGGTCGTGTCACCTTCAATGACCATCAGCGCGCCCACATTTTTGTCCGCCATCATCTGCAGTGCCTCGTAAACCTTGGCATCCGGTGAAATGGTATAGACATGTGTTCCTTTTTCCTGCAAAATATCCTTGACGCTTCGCATAAATCGATTTCCTTACTCGTTTGTGATTATTGGGGATCGATCGTGCCCGTGCTCATTCATCGAAAACAATAAAGAATCGATTACGATGACGTACACGAAAAAAAATCGAAATACAAGCGATTGACCTAAATTTTCAGGATGTTAATGAATCGGGTGGCGCCTTCTGCCGGTGTTTGGCGGTTCCCCAGTCGAGCGCTCCGACTCGCCACAAATAGAAAAGTGCCAGAAAAAGAAAGCCGACAAAAATGAGGATCTCCACATAGGCGGACCATCCCAGTCTACGCGCGCTGCCGGCCCATGCAAAGATAAAAACGGCTTCCAGATCGAAAATAACGAAGAACACGGCCATTAAATAAAACTTTACGTCAAATCGAATGCGCGCCGAACCGGTCGGGATAATACCTGATTCATAAGGATCACCGGTAGTTCTTTCCTTGTGTCGCTGTCCCAGCACAGCCGATAATCCGATCATCGCCGTGACCAAAGCGATGGCGGCAACCAAAAATGCTAAAAGCGGCCATAGCGTAAATGCATTCATGATTTTTCCTCCGAATCAGTCGCAATTCTAAATGACCATGGTCTCCCATGCACAAGATCGACGTACTCGGTTACAGGATCATCAAATGATAAGAATTCCCATTAAAAAGCAAAAAAACTGAGGTTAAAAAATTGAGGTCGTTACTGATGTGTGACGGCCGGGGATGAGAAACAATACATTATAGCTCGCCGATAAGGCAGCAAGTTCCAGCCGTCTTCAAGATATAAAAAATAAATATCAAATGAAAAACATATTGTCAAGACATACGCATTCAGAGGTGTGCTTCCCGTTTCACTTTTCCGTTTATATATCTTTTAGTTTCAATATCTTACAAGTGAACTCATTTTTGTTCCCTTAAGCGTTCTTTTGCAAAAAAACCGGTCCGATATTGTTTCATGCCGGAAAATGGTTATTGTATGAGTTGAATTTACTGGAATCATTCCGGGAGAGGAGGCTTAAATAAGATGAAAGAAATGTCCGAAAAAGAAATCGAGTGCACCGAGGCTTGCCACTATGCCAGCCGGTACTGCACCGAAAATGAAGATGGGTCCTTGCGGTGTCCGTTTGGAATCCGTCAATGCATTGAAATGCACTGTAAGGAATCATCCTAAAAATAAATCGCCGGGGGGTTTTGTGTTTGCAACCAAATCCCCTGAAACCATCCCATATTATTTAAATCCGACCCGGCTTTCTACCGACTGAGTCAACCGTCACCCCCAAAGTGGGCGGCTTGAATTTGTACGCCGCTTTATGGCGGACAAAGGCAAACGCACGTCAGTGCTCTCAACGTTGAATCTGCAACCGGGTGCAAAGCACCCGGTTGATCTTGCAAGAATTACAACCCCCACCGATGTGCCGCATCCCCTTTGGGGAGTTCCCACACCAATTGATGTAATTCGCAAAGGCAGGCAGGATCCGTGAGCAATTCCATTTTTTCATCCCGCCGGAGACCTTCCGGACCGTAATGTAAGGCTTTTTGAACCAATCCATGGCGGCGTTCGACGATGGACGCGGCAAGTTTTCGCCTCCCGCGGCGAACGGCCAGATGCAAGGCGGCGACTTGAGGGTCAACCACTGCGCGAACGAATCCATCTTCCTGGCGCTCAAAAGAGGCCCGGTCATTGCCGTCATGTTGCCGGGCGTATGCGTCCAGCATGAGAATTTCTCGAGACGGCTTCAATTCATCCGGCGTTAGAAATAACCCCGTGCGCCGAGACTTTTGTCCGAGATCGAATCTGCTGGACCAAACCGAAAGCGGTACGGATAAGATTAAAGGAATCAATATCGGCGAAAGCCACCAGAAAAATGAACGATTGAGAATAAAAAGCGATACCGCCCAGACCGCAGCCAGAAGCATGCCCTTGTAATGAAAATGCCAGGCCTGTTTCCATCGCGTGCTGTTTTCTTCCCGCGGCGGCGGATTCCAGGTGATCTTTTTCCCCATGAGTGTCATGAAAACAAATTTGCTATGCGCCAACATTCGAATCGGTGCCAGCAGCGTAGAAATCACGATTTCAGCGCACATACTCAACAGGAGCTTAAAACCGCCGCCGAAAAGGGCACCCTGTCTCTGTCTGACGGTAACCAGAACAAAACTGAACAGCTTCGGCAGAAAAAGAATCAGCACCGTGCTTGACAGCAATATCAGCGCCCATCCCGGCTCCCATACCGGCCATTGCGGAAAAAGGCTTCTTCCTTTGGGAAAGTAAACCGGCGGCAGAATAACTTCCAAAACCGCCTTGGTCGTGCTCAACGTCATAAATATAAACCAAAGCAGCGCGGAAAAATAGCTCATCGCACCATTCAAGAACAGCACACGATGTGCCGGAAAAATCCCTCGGGAAAAAATCAGACGCAGGTGTTGAAGGTTTCCCTGGCACCAGCGGCGGTCCCGTGACAGCTCATCGATCAGATTCGGTGGAATTTCTTCCCAACTCCCTTCCAAATCATAGGCCAGCCAGATACTCCAGCCCGCTCGTCGCATCAGAGCGGCTTCGACAAAATCATGGCTGAGGATATCGCCGCCCAGAGGCGGTTTGCCGGGCAAACGCTGAAGGCCGCAATGTTCCATGAACGGCGCAACCCGCAGGATAGCGTTATGGCCCCAGTAGTGAGCATCTCCGAGTTGCCAATAATGCATGCCGGCGGCGTATAGGAGGCCGTATAAACGGTTAGCGAATTGCTGGGCACGCGCCAACAAGGTGTGATGTCCAATGGCGACGGGCACCGTCTGCAAAATACCCACGTTCGGGTTGGCCTCCATACTTCGCACCATTTTTACCAGGGTCTCGCCGGACATGAGGCTGTCGGCATCAAGCACGATCATGTAGCGATAGTTGCGGCCCCATCGGCGGCAGAAATCGGCAATGTTGCCGCTTTTATGTTTGATATTGGGCCGGCGGTGGCGGTAGAAAATTTGGCCGAAGGCTGTTAATTCTTGACAGATCGTCATCCAGGCGGTCTCTTCGCAAATCCAGATGCCGGGTTCGGTGGAATCACTTAACAAAAAAAAATCAAAATGCTTGCTGTAGCCGGTTTGTTTAAGGGACAAAAATATCGTCCGCAACCCCGCCAACACGCGCGTCACATTTTCGTTATAGATGGGAATCAAAATCGCCGTACGACAGGCGCTGTCTATTACCCTCGAGTCGCCGTCATCGGCATACGTCACCGAAAAACGATCATAACGTCTCCAAAGGATAATGAAACCCATCATGGAACTCCAGAAACCCACCGAGATCCAGGCAAACAAAAGGCCGAAAAAAATAACCAGCAGGATTTCCAGCCAGAATTGCGCATGTTGAATAATAACACCGGCCATGTAGCCGCAGGCAACGGCAGTGGTGCTTAAAATTAGAATTAACAGCACCAGACGTCTGTGCCGAGCAGTTTTTTCCCATTGTCCGCTGATATTGTATCGCTTCTGATCCATCGTCTTAAAACCTTGGAATGGCAGCCGATACCGGTCTGAATGATCCCCTTGGTTTACCGGGGCAGGCATTCGCATCTTTGCAGACGCCTATGCGCCGCCGGTTTATCGACGGTGCCTTTGTTCTGATTTGTGCCAAAGTTTGTAGACCAGGCTATGCAGCAAAGAACGTTCGATGGGTTCTGCACGCATGGCGCCCCGGTTCAACGGAGGCATTACCGGTAAATCCTCCTGGGTTGAAAATACCATTTCCCCATAACCGGGTACCCCGGGACATTGGTCTGCCGGCAAAGGCAGCGCTTTGGCAGAACCTGGATGATGAAAATTCCCGGGAGAGCAAAAAACCTGACGGAGGCAGTCCAGGCCTTCATCAGCCAGGACTTTTCGCAAAGCCCGGATTGCGAGGGCTGTTGAATTGGGGTTATTGGTCCGACGCGAATCGTCCATCGCCTGTCTAAGCGCCTTAAGAACCATCTCCAGGCTGCGGTCCGCCGGCATTTTCAGCGCCTGCAGGTAGAGCAGCAGCCGTTGCTGAGCGTCCCACCATTTTTCCGATCTTTTTGGTTCCAAAGGGTTCTCGATTGACCGCACTTTTTGGACGCCAATTATACCTTTCGAGACGGGAAGATTCGGATCATCTTGCATTGAAAACTCCTTTTTACTGGATGGCATAACTCCATGTTTCCGTCAGCACTGTTTTTTTCTGCTTAAGGAAAGCACTCATTTCCATTGCAGGTTGATTCGCCGTGTCCGGCAATACCGCCGCCAATTTGCCTCCCGAATTGCGTTTGACCGTCAAAACCAGGCGCCAGTTCCCTGTTGGCTCGATTCGGAAAATCTGTTTTTCAATAAGCCTGCCGCCGGTGATGTTGACTACGGCTTCCAGAGGTGACTGGCTCGGCAGAAGAGGCGGCAACGCATCCAACCTGCCGCCCTTGAAATCGATGAGCAGTCTGCGGCTATCTTTGTCTTTTCCGCGGGCACTTCGCGTAGCGGTCACACACCCCAAGCCTTTTCGGCCACAGTGCCACCGAAACCAGCTCATCTCATAAGCGATATTGATCGGCTTATTTTCAGGCGGCAGTTTGGCAAAAACCCAGAAAGCCACAATGTTATCATTTTTTTCGGTATCACTGGGGATCTGTATCAATTCAACATGCCCCGGCCCCCAGTTGCCCTTGGGTATTATCCATACACTGGGTCGCAAATCGTAACGGGACCCCGGATCCTGATAGTCATTGAAATTCTGATCCCGCTGGATCAGACCGAAGCCTTCGATACGATTAGATAAAAAAGAATTGATGAACAATCGTTTGGGATTGACCAAAGGCCGCCAGATCACTTCCCCGGATCCTTCCTCGATCATTAAACCGTCGGAATCGTGCACCTCTGGACGGAAATCATCCACTGGGCGTTGATTGGTGTTCTCTCCGTAAAAAAACATGCTGGTTAACGGCGCGATGCCGAGCTTGGCCACATTGCGCCGTCTAAAAATCGAGGCGGTAACATCGATATTGGTCTTTTGGCCGGGGCGGATCACGAACTTAAAAGCGCCGGTGACACTCACGCTGTCCAACAGTGCATAGATCACCGCCTGTCTGGCGTGGGGACCGGGTTTAACCAACCAGAATTCCTTGAAATAGGGAAACTCCTCGCCTTTATCCAAACCCGTGTCAATGGCCAAACCTCTGGCAGACATACCATAAACCTGGTTGCGGGCGACCGCCCGAAAATAGCTCGCACCAAGGAATGCCACGACTTCGTCTTTATACTTTTTATGATTGATCGGGTAATGCATGCGAAAACCGGCAAAGCCGAGTTTCGACGGTATTTTTGCCGCCAGATTATTATTGCCGTAATCAAATAGGTCCGGCGAAAAAGCGACGGATTCGACCCCCTTGGAATCGACCATATTGATTTTAACCGTCCGGTTGTAAATAAAACCGGGATGAAAAAATTGCACCTCGAAAAGCAGATTGTCCTTTCGCCAAAGCGATTTTTCCGTTCGAAACCGGATACTTCGCCACTGGTTATAGTTGAGGTGCAGCAAAAATTCCGGAACTTTGCTATCCGTATCCTGGTAGGGTTTGGTGGCCGCTTTTTGGGCGATGGCTTTAACTTGCTCAAAAGAAAATACCGGCGCTGCCATTGTTTGGCGCAGCCAGATCAAGGTTATACCCACGGCAAGAGATGACCATCTCAACCGCCGGTTCACATCTT
>JBAUWG010000371.1:0-13233 GCA_049583675.1 Desulfobacterales bacterium
CGATAGACCAGCTTGCTGATGGCGGAAAGATGAAACGTATCTTCCAAAGCGCCCACATCCTTCATTCGTTGCGGGTCAAGAAAGATCTGATATATTTTTTCGGTGTGATCAATGGGTTTACCCAATAGCTCTTTTTCAAGCATCGATATTGCTTCAATGGATTTGTCACACACCGGATACCCTTTATCATCCAGGCTGATGTCTGACGTAAACGATACCTTTGAAATATTGTTGATGTCTACGAGTTTAATGTCTCCGGCCGGGGTGACTAAAAGATTTTCCACGCCCGCAAAATCCGGAACATAATAAGCTTCCAAAATCATTCTTTTAATGCAGGCGATGAAATGTTCAACTTTTTTATAAAATTTTTGAACCCGCTGCTCCGGTGAGGCCCGGCGTTCATCGGGTCTTTTCACATCCGCTTGCGCCAAAAAATCCGCCAATTGATCTTCAGTAATGGGGTCCCACGGATTCAGCACCTCGCCCTCGATGTATTCCTGAAGACCGCAAAGGATGAAGTCTTTGGTTCCATTTAAGATATAATCTGCGATAAATTCATCCGACTTTGCATAAGAATCCTTCGGAAGATATTTTTCGATGATTTTTATTGTTTTGACCTCATCAAAAACATCTTCGATGCAAGAAAATTTGGTTCTAAAAATTCTGAGAATCTTAATTGGCTCCGCCCATGGGAAGATGCGCATCCCGTCGACCATTTCTCCTTTATGTTGTTTTAAGACATCCTCTGGGCTCAGTACTTCCATAATATGAGATCTCAGTCCCTGCTTATGATATTTTCTAAAAAAATAGGCGCCGGGCTCCCGTATAAAGTTTAATGACAGGATGTCTTCATGGGTAATGCAGGTTTTGTTTCTGATATCTTCGGTCATCTGGCGTTGATTGGATGTTATTCGGCGTTTGATATGAAAAAGGTGTGAAATTTTAGAAGCCATCTCAAAAAAGTCTTTTCGCCCGATATCGGCGTTGAGCCCTCGTATCAAGTCCTCGACATACTATAAGTATGCCTGTGGGTTGATCCTCGGCCTCGTCTTGATCTCGACCGAAAATCCTAATTTTGAGATCGCTTCTATTGTTACAAAGTGTTTTCTGCCTGCGAAGAACGCAGGCAGAAAACGCCATATATCCATCGGTTATTGGGTTAAACATCAAATTCCAACGGCGTAACGGTTCTGACCAGTTCCAGCCGGTGCATCTCTTCAATGACCTTTTGAGGAATCGAGACATTGGTTTTAAGAAAAATAATGTTCATTTGGCCGGCTTCTTCCTGGCCCACCTGCATCTGGTCGATATTGATGTTATGCTTGCCGAGAAGCGTTGCAAAACTTCCGATGGCGCCCGGCTTGTCAACGTTGTATATCAGCGAAATATGTCCGTTGGGTATCAATTCCAGACGGAAATTATTAATTTTAACAATTCTCAACTCGTTTTTGCCGAAAATGGTTCCGGTCACGGTATTGGTGGTCTCAGTGGTCTCAACCCTGACGGTGATTCGATTGATGTATTCTCCGGAATCGTCACTGGTTGCCTCGGTCACTTTTATGCCCCTTTCCTTTGCCAGGACCTGCGCATTGACAAAATTGACATCATCTTTTACCACGTGGGTCAGCAGCCCTCTTAAAACCGCAATGGAAACCGGCGACAAGTCAAGCCCTTTAAAATCTCCGGCATACTCGATGGACACTTCCTTGACGGCGCCTATGTTTAATTGGGCCTGAAGGCTCCCCATTTGATTCGCAAGAGTCAATATCGGTCTGAGTTTAATAAGGATATCACCCGTAACCGATGGTGCGTTGACTGCATTCATAATCGTTCCGTTTTTTAAATAATCGATAATCTGTCCGGCGACATCGACGGCTACCTTGGTTTGTGCCTCTTGCGTAGAGGCTCCCAGATGGGGGGTGCATATGAGGTGGTCGAACTCGAAAAGCTGACAAACTCCCGGAGGTTCGTTCTCAAAAACATCCAAAGCCGCCCCGGCAACTTTGCCGGACTGCATGGCGTCATAAAGATCTGCTTCATTCACAATGCCGCCTCGGGCGCAATTGACAATCATCACACCATCTTTCATTTGGTCAAAAGCGTCTTTATTGATCAATCCAATGGTGTTTTTGAGTTTGGGGACATGAATCGTGATATAATCGGAACGCCGGTAGAGGTCATCAAGGCTGGCGCTTTCAAATCCCGCTTTTTCAATCTGGTCCGGTGTGACAAAGGGATCGTGAACAATGACCTGCATTTTCAAGCCCCTGGCGCGATCAGCCACGATTGAGCCGATTTTTCCGAAACCAACGACGCCGAGGACCTTGTTGTATATTTCTCTGCCCTGAAGTTTCTTTTTATCCCATCTTCCGGCCTTTAACGAGGCCGTGCCTTCGGGAATATTTCGGGAAAGGGAGAGGATCATGGCAATGGCGTGTTCGGCGGTGGTGATGACATTTCCCCCGGGCGTGTTCATGACAATGACCCCCCGCTTGGTGGCCGCTGGAATATCGACGTTATCCAGGCCGATGCCGGCGCGACCCACCACTTTCAATTTCGTGGCCGCATTTAAAAGATCCTCGGTCACCTTTGTGGCGCTTCGAATGACCAGCGCGTCATACTCTTTGATGATGCTTTTTAGTTCTTCGGGTGAGAGCCCGGTCTTGACGTCCACATCGATCCCATCTTCATTCTGGAACATCGTGATGCCGGCGTCTCCTAGGTTGTCGCTGACTAACACTTTCATAATTTCCCTCCTGAATACATAAATAAACCCGATAAATGGAATTGAATAAGAAGCTGCTTCAAAAAAAAGATCACCGCATTATAGTTGTTTTATTTTGAGATTCAATACATTTTTTTTGAGCTTTCGAGCGCTTTCCGACATTTTACGGTTCGATTGATTTGTCTTAAGGTGTGTCTTTAACCCGGCGATCAAGACAACGGTCAACCATCCGTAGAGCTGTGATAATAACATCCCCGACAGCATTAGGATGCAACCGGCAAGAGCCCGGGGACTGATGGTTTCATGGAGAAGAAGCCAGCCGCCGAAAGCGGCAAAAACCGATTCCAAACTAAAAATGATGGCGGCATGAGCCGGATGAGCGTTTCGCTGCGCAACCACCTGAAGGGTGAAAGCCACCCCCACGGAAAGAACGCCGCCGTACAAGATGGGCACTGTGGCTTGAACCAGGTCCTGTAAAACGATTTTTTCTATTATAAACGCTGTGATGAGGCTTAAGAACGAACATACCAAGAACTCGACAATGGCCAGCTTTAATGGATCTGTTTTCGGTGAAAGCCATCCCACGATATGAATTTGTACCGCCCAAAGAAAGGCGCCGATCAGTTCCAGCAGGTCGCCGTATGAAATGGTGAGCTCATGGGTAACGCTTAAAAAATACAATCCGATCGCCGCCAGCAAGGCTCCGATCCAGGTGCCGGCGTTGGGATGCTGTCCCCAGAAAAGGCCGAGGATCGGCACGATGACGACGTAAAGGCCGGTAATAAAACCGGCATTCCCCGCCGTAGTGTAGACCAGTCCCCCCTGTTGCATGGAGGCGGCGGCAAATACGACGATTCCCAATAGGGCGCCGCCAAATATCAGCGTTTTGGTATTGGTTCGGGGCAAATTGCCGGTGGGAGTATGCTGCTGAATGCCGTTTCTTAAAATCAACGGCAGAAGAACGACACCGCCCAAAGCAAACCGGACGCCGTTGAACAAAAAGGGCCCTACGTAATCCATGCCCATCCGTTGCGCCACAAAGGCGAATCCCCATATGGTCGATGTGAGAAGAAGCAGTGAATCGGATTTTAATATTTGTTTGTTCATAGGAATATGGTTTCAAAAATATATCTGAATGCGTGCGAGCTAAAAATATAAAAATATCTAACCGCATTTTTTAAGTCAAGCGTTGATACCCAAATCATCGGATTCAATTAGGTGTTGACAATGGGTATTTTTTTGAGATATGAGCATTTTTCAAAGCAATGAATAAAAATCATTTGAGGGCATGATGATTATCAGAAAATGGTGCTGGTGGTGGCATATGACATGAAGTTTGCTCATCACCTGATCGAATGCGGATAACATATCAAGGGCTGTGAGCAGCTTCGAGGGTTTCCCGGAAGTCGCTAACGGCTCTTTTGGTTTAAAAGCCGGGGCTGCTTCGGAAAGTCCCGGCTTTTTTTATTTCTCTTAAAAGGAGGTTTTCATGAAAATCAGGAAAGTTGTGTTAACGGAAGCGGAAATGCCGAGGCAATGGTACAATTTGCTGGCGGATATCAAGTTGAATCCGCCATTGGGTCCGGATGGAAAACCGGTGACACCCGATATGTTGTCTCCGGTGTTTCCCATGAACCTGATCGAACAGGAGGTCAGCACCCAAAGGTGGATCGATATCCCCGAAGATATCCTAAAGGTGTTGACCATCTGGCGACCTTCACCCCTGGTCCGGGCCCTTGCGCTTGAAGCATATTTGGACACGCCGGCCAGAATTTACTATAAAAACGAAAGTGTCAGTCCGCCCGGCAGCCATAAGCCCAACACCGCCGTGCCTCAGGCGTATTATAACAAGGTTTTCGGCATCAAGAAAATCACTACCGAGACCGGGGCCGGCCAATGGGGAAGTGCCCTGGCATTTGCATGCTCTCAATTCGGCATCGAGTGCAAGGTTTTTATGGTACGGGTCAGTTTCGACCAAAAACCCTACCGAAAATCGATGATGGAAGCATGGGGCGCCAAATGTGTGGCCAGCCCCAGTCCGGAAACCAAAGCCGGCCGGGATATTCTTGCCGCTCATCCGGATACGCCCGGGAGCCTCGGCATTGCCATCAGCGAGGCCATCGAAGCCGCTGTGGCCGATACCAGCGGCCAGACGCGCTATTCCCTGGGAAGTGTTCTCAATCACGTGCTCTTGCACCAGACCATCATCGGGTTGGAAGCTAAAAAGCAAATGGAAAAAATCGGTGAGTATCCCGATATCATATTGGGTTGCGCCGGTGGCGGGAGCAATTTCGCCGGGCTGTCTTTTCCGTTTGTTTACGACAAGCTCAACGGAAAGGAGATTGACATTTATCCGGTGGAACCGGCAGCCTGCCCCACACTTACCCGGGCGCCCTTTGTCTACGATCACGGCGATACGGCCAGATACACGCCGCTGCTTCCCATGTACAGCCTGGGGCATGCCTTTGTCCCGCCGCCGGTACATGCCGGAGGTCTTCGCTATCACGGCATGGCCCCCATGGTCAGTCAACTGGCGGCCGAAGGGATTATCAAACCCAGGGCTGTTTCCCAGTTGGATGCCTATGCCGCCGGGGTGATTTTTGCCAGAACCGAAGGCATCATTCCGGCGCCGGAGACGAACCACGCCATTTCAATGGCGATGACCGAGGCATTAAAAGCCAAGGAAGAAGGCAAAGAAAAAGTGATTCTCTTTAATTTCAGCGGTCACGGATTGATCGACCTGGTGGGCTACGATAAATATTTTTCAAATGAATTAACCGACTTTTCCTTATCCGATGAAGAAATAGCCGCCGCTGAAAAGGTCTTCGAGAATTTTCCAAAGCCCGAGAGGTTAAAAAGCCGCTGATGAATCGATATTTCCTTTGGAATATCGGCATTAGTGTTGATTGGACCGATCAGAACAAAAGGAGGAAGGATTGATGAAATTCGCTAAAACATATGGTGTTCTATGCGCATTGATCGTGACACTGGCCGCTGCTTTGCCGGTCCAGGCCTATGATTTACCGTCCGTGAATCTGGGTTTCACCAGTTTCTTGGACGGGGGTCCGCCGGCAGGGCCGGGGCTTTATTTTTCCCAGTATCTTCAGTACTGGACTTCCGACGAATTGAAGGATTCGAACGGAGACCGGCTGTTACCGGCGTCAGCCGATGAAGATCTCAAAGCCTGGATCAGTCTGTCCCAGTTTATCTACCAGTCCGATCAAGCCGTTCTGCTGGGCGGGAAATGGGGATTGGATGTGATCGTACCTGTCGCCTCGATTGATTTTAGTTCGACGTTAGGCTCGGCCGGGCCTCTGGATAACGGGACCGGTTTGGGGGACATTCTGGTGGGACCCTTTTTGCAATGGGACCCGATCATGGGCCCCAACGGTCCTCGATTCATGCACAGGATCGAGCTGCAAATGATTTTTCCCACGGGTCAATACAATCCCGATAGAGAACTGAATCCCGGCAGCAACTTTTTTTCCTTTGACCCTTACTGGGCGGGCACCCTGTTTATTACGCCCAAATGGACGGTCTCCACGAGGATTCACTATCTCTGGAACGCCAAAAACAACGACCCCAACCGACAATATGTAGCGCAAGGCGCCACCGAGACCCAGGCCGGCCAGGCCATCCATCTCAATTTTGCCACGGCTTACGAAATCCTGCCTCACCGGTTGCGGTTGGGCATAAACGGCTATTATCTCAAACAAATTACCGATATGCAGATGAACGGTAACGATGTTTCGGGCACCCAGGAGAGGGTATTCGGGATCGGTCCGGGGGCGGTTTACCATTTTTCTAAGGACTTGCATCTTTTTGTCAATGCCTATTTCGAATCCATGGCTGAAAATCGTCCCGAAGGAGAGCGCTTCAACGTACGGGTGGTGTATCATTTTTAAGTTTTTTATTCTGTTAAAACCATAAGCCCCAAAATGCCGGCCTGAATATGACAAAAAATATTCAGGCCGGCCGGACCGGACCTTTGGTTTAGGTTGACTCCCCTTGTTCCATCTCCTTCTTCAATTTTCCGGAAAGTCATGTGAAAAATCATTCCATTCAGGCAGACATAAAAAAACTTGACATGCCACTTTGTGGCACTATTTTAAGATCTAAGCCAAAAAATTCTTCCGGATATTGCCGTTCTGCCATCACCCGATTACCACTCGGGCGTTGCAAGTGAGCGGCGTATTGTCAATTGGGCATGCCTTTTTTTAAGAAAAAATTTAATCCTGTCAACGGATGGGAGGTGAAATTATGAGAAATCAAAAGAGCCTGGTTTTAATTGTTGCAACCATTATGGTGCTTTCATTTGCTGCAGTTCCCCCGGCTCATGCATTCGTAGGGATTGCGGCGCTTAGCGCAATCATTGCAGCGACTTTTGCGTCTGCGGTGGTTGTCGATAAAGCCGTAGTTAAGCAAAAAAATGAGCCTATACCGGAGCATTCCGCATCAAACCATAAAACACAACATAAAATACAGGCATCAAACAAACCGTAGAATGACATTGATATCACTTTTTCGATAGAAAAGCCCCCATGCTTAACCGGCATAAGGGGCTTTTTATTTTCCCATAATAAGCCAATCAGTCATCATGTTGCAGGGACAATTCGGCGGATGCTCCGGATTCGAAGCGGATGTGTCTCAGATCGGCGGGCGTCATAGGACACGGACCCATGACGATATGATCCGTGATTTGTCCCCCATTCAGTGACCCCGTCCACATTTGCTTTTCAAAGCTCAAATTGAACGCCCACTTCAATCACCTGATCTGAAGGTATGCCGAAAAATGAACTGGCATCCATGGAGTTTTTGGAAAGGAATATAAACAGGCTTGAACGCCACCGTCTCATTTTCGGCGGGTCTCCGATAATCAGCTTTTCTCGCCCAAGAAAGAAGCTGGCACTTTCCAATTTGATTTCGACGCCTTTTTCCCGGGCTAAAGCAAGGATGGTCTCAATCTTAGGTGTCTCCATGAACCCGTGATGCGCGGTTATTCTGAAGAAACCGCTCAATGTCTTTATCTTTTCAGCTTCAACTTTTTCAAGGTTTGGAACTCTCGGCACATCCTCTGTCTTGAAGTGAAGTATGGCGACTTCAGCGTGCAGAATTTTGTTGTGGGTCACATTTTGCACGATCGCCTGCGGAATTCTATCGGGGTTACCGGTGAGAAAAACGGCTTGGCCTCTTACCTTTTGCGGTGGATTTTCCTCAAGGCTTTTTCCAAAGTTTTCAATGGACGGCGAAAGACTCAAGAGTTGCTTTCCGAGGATAAGCCTGCCTTCCTCCCAAGTTAACATCGCGCTGAAAAAAGCGGCCGCGATGACCAACGGAAACCAGGCACCGTGAAAGATTTTGATGATGTTGGCGCAAAAAAAAGGGATATCGACCAGAAAAAAGAGACCTGAAAGCGCGCCGGCCGCCAGCCGGCTCCATCCCCATCTGTGCCGCGCAACCATGAAGAAGAGCGTCGTGGTAATCAACATGGTCGACGTAACGGCCACACCATAAGCCGCCGCTAAGTTGCTGGATGAATGAAAACCGATCACCAGACCGATCGTGCAGATCATGAGCAGCCAGTTTACCGGTGCAATATAGATCTGACCGATATGAGTCGCAGAGGTGTGAGAAACTCTGAGTCGGGGGAGGTATCCGAGCTGGATGGCCTGCCGGGTGAGTGAGAACGAACCGGTGATGACGGCTTGAGAGGCGATGATTGTGGCGACCGTGGCGAGTATGACCATGGGGATCAGTCCCCATTGAGGCACAAGCACATAGAAGGGATGGTGGGACGCTTCCGGGTGGCGCATTAAGAAGGCGCCCTGTCCAAAATAGTTGAGGACCAGCGCCGGGAACACCAGGACGGTCCACATCAGACGGATAGGACGCTTTCCAAAGTGCCCCATATCGGCATACAGCGCTTCAGCGCCGGTAGCGACAAGAAAAACAGCACCCAGGACGACAAAACCATGCAATTTGTTCCGCACGAGAAACAGTATGCCATGCCATGGAAAAACAGCCAGCAATACGTTTGGATCGCGGACAATCTGGATGGTTCCCAGAACGGCAAGAACAAAAAACCATACCAGCATGACCGGGCCAAAGAGCCTTCCCACCGTTGCCGTGCCGCGACTTTGTAAAAGAAACAATCCGCCAAGGATGACGATGGTCAAAGGTACAATATACGGCTTGAACACCGGAGTGATGATTCGAATGCCCTCAACAGCGCTGAGTACCGAGATGGCCGGCGTAATCATGCCGTCTCCATACAAGAGGCATGCCCCGAAAAGACCGGCTGCCACGAGGCCGAACCACTTTCCTTTTCTTATTTTTTTGCCTTTCAGGAGCGCCGTTAATGCCAGAACACCGCCTTCACCGTTGTTATCGGCTCTGAGCATAAAGGTGAGGTACTTGAAGCTCACAATCATAACAAGCGCCCAAAACATGAGAGACAGAACGCCAAGAATGTTTTCCTGGGTTACGGGGATGCCGTACTCGCCGTGAAAACATTCTCGAATCGCATAAATCGGGCTGGTTCCAATATCCCCGAAAACAACCCCCAAGGTGGCCAGAGATAACGTTCCAAGCCGCCCCCCGGTTGCTTCTTTTGGAGATGAATCGGGTTGTTCGGACGAACCGCGAGGGCTTTCATTTGAGACATTCATAGTTTGTTCCTTTGGGCATTTCCTTTGTGATTACACCGCCACATATCCGATGCACAAAGTTCGAAATAGATTGAATCCTTATAGGATAATTTCAGCTTAATGCCAGCGAAGCAACGCGCTGCCCCAAGTCAATCCGCCGCCGAACACCGGCATACAGATATAATCACCCGGCTGGATACTCCCATCTCGAACGGCTTCATCCAATGCAATGGCGCAAGATGCCGAGGAGATGTTCCCATACTTGTCGAGGGTCAGATAAAATTTTTCAAAGGGAATTTTCATGGATTTTGAAATGTTTTGAAACATTCGAATATTGGCCTGGTGGGGGATAATCCACGCGATTTCTTCGAGAGTGACATGGTTGTGTTCGGCAGCTTCTTTGATGGATTCCATGAAATAGCGAATCGCCACTCGGAAACTGAGGTTGGCTTCGATCAGGGTCAAAAAATGGACGCCCCTGTCGACACTTTCGTGAGTGATGGGGGTGGTTTTGGATCCGCCGCCGGGTAAAAGCAGATCCTGTCCTTTTGCACCATCGGAGTGAATGTGGGTGGAAAGAACTTCAGGACCTTCTTTGCCGAGGGCCAATACAGCCGCGCCGGCACCGTCTCCCCAAAGAATGCAGCTGGAGCGGTCTTTCCAGTTCAATGTTCGACTCATGACCTCTGAGGCAACGACCAACACCGTTTTAACGGTTCGATTTATCAGGTATTGCTCGGCGACATTGAGGGCGAAAATAAAGCCGGAGCAGGCTGCGGTGATGTCAAAGGTCACCGCCCGGGGTGCATTCAGTTTCGCCTGGAGCCAGTTTGCCGCGGACGGGCAGCAGGTGTCCGGAGTAATGGTCGCAACGATTATCAGTTCGATCCCTTCAGGTGAGAGGGCTGCCATGTCCAATGCCCTGGCGGCCGCCTTATAACCGAGATCAGAGGCCGCAACATTGGGATCGGCAATTCTTCTTTCACTGATGCCGGTGCGTTTTACGATCCATTCATCCGTTGTGTCAAGCCCCATGTCGACCAGGTCATGATTCGCCAGTATTTTGGACGGGAGATAAGAGCCGGTGCCGAGAATTCTAATGGTTTCCATTTTCAAAGGTCTCTCAGATGGCTTCTAAAACAAAGCACCCTTAAGGAGGCTCATTGCGTGTTCACCGCCTTTGTTTTTAACATAATCAAGGATTATAGGCGTAAATTTACCAACCATGTCACCGTTCAGACCCAGTTTTTCAAATGAGCTTGTTAAACCTGTTATTCCTGAGAGTTTGTTCGGGTGGTTGCCCATCATCGACGAAATACCGCCAAGAGTACCTGAGCTCTTTTCAATTTTGGGTGCTGCGCCCATCATCTGGTCAATACCGGGGACAGATTTTGCAATAGTCGAAAAGTCTCCGGCGCTAAGATTTTGTTTTGCCAATTGAAAAATTGATCCGGCGCCGCCTTCAGCTTGATTTTTAGAAACGCCGAGCCGGCTTGTAAGGAGACCTGTCAAACCCATGTCTGCGGCATAGATGGGTGTATACGTCATCCAGCAAATCGAAAGTAATGCTAACAATACCTTATTGACAAACCGTCCTTTAATCATTTCACACCTCCGCTATATGTTATTTTTTTTCGTGCCGGTATCTGCAAAATCATCCAAGCAACTGAATCATTGGTATCATCATTTGCTATTATAAGACCACGTTAAACTTATTTATGATCTTTGTCAAAATCATCTTCGGCTGTCGACAACTAAAATCACCATCATATATTCAGAATGCCGTTTTGAGAGATAAGAAAGAGAAAACAGGAAATAGGACAAAGGATCAAAAATTGGGCTGGAAGGAAAGGACAGGATAAAGGATGGACATAAACTAATCTATTGATTTTTCTTTAGATCATGCAAGCGGCAATATATAATCGGCCAGTTTTGAGGATGTCTGACGGAGATTTTGACTGAGCATCCTGGAGATTCCTTTGAGAATGGTGATGCCGATTTGAGGATAGTCTTTAAGTATCTTATCGAAACTCATCCGGGTTAACGTGAGAAATGAGGATTTTGTGCGGGCTTTTGCCGTCGCCGATCTGGGGAAGTGATCAAGAATTGACATTTCACCAAAAGAACGCCCCTTCGGCAAAACGGCAATCACGACACTGTCTCCGGTTACGGATTTTTTAAGGACATCTATGACGCCATCCAATACAAAGCAGATATAATCTCCTTTATCCCCTTCTTTAAAAAGGATTCCGCCTTGATCGATTTCATGATAACGCATATGGTCTGCAACAATATTCAGTTGGTTTCCCTTAAGCGCATCAAATAATGGGAAGTCAATAAGGTAAGTGATGATGTCTTTTTTCATTTGTTTTCCCCTTGGTTTTCTAAGGTGATGACCCTTAATTCATGCCTTAAGAATTTAGATTCCTCGATTGAAAGCGAATTTATAGTTTCGGTATTTCCATCAAGTTCCTTGAATATCAGCTTATTACGGAGATTCTCATGAATGGTCGCGGGTTTTGCATGTCCACTTTGAACGTGTTTAAATCCCTTCGTCTTTGCTGTGTCATGGGGTTCGGATTGAGTGATTCTCTTTATAATATTTAAGGCAATACCATCAATAATAGTTTCCCGTCTGGTCTTTGCAGAGATACTGATTCTCACTGGTTCTCTGCCATCGGTACCCTCCGGCTGATTAGAAATCCTGCTTTGACAGAGTTGATCTCCATAAACTCGAAGAACATTTTTTACTTGATGCGGTGAGATGAGCATATTCATATTGACGCTGCAGTAAATGGTTATTCTTGTTGGATCTATGGTTGGACACTAAATAGAAAGCAAAAATCGTACCATTTAGATGAATGTCCGTTTTGGAATGAATTACAGAGAATTATAGGGATGACTTCAGAAAGACGGCCTCACGGACCGGCAAAATTTTCCGGTCTCTACCGCTGGCGCGGAAAATAGGAAATAAGGCTCAAGGCTGAATACTGAAAGGAAAAGACAGGTTTAGGGATTGAGATGCGGTCAATTCGGGTTGATGGTCCCTGTTTTTTCAAAGTTTTTGATCCATTTTTGGATACGGTCTTTGCCGTAGGCTTTTTTCCATTCATCAAGGATGTTGCCGATAGGGATATCCGCATATGTTCCGTGATATTCAAGATATTCCATGAACTGCTTTTTATCCTGACTAAATTCATGGAAGATGGCATCTTCTTTGCCGTTGAAGTCAAGGGGTGCGACATGGTGTTTTTCGCACAACTCGATATTGAAGGTAGGGGTCGCTTTGATCCATTTCCCGTTGAGATAAAATTCCGTATACCCATGATAGACAAAGCGGTCTGAACCAATAAATTCCAAAAGCTTCGGGGTCGCCAAGTGGTTTCGAACCGTGGCGAAGCCCACCCTGGAGGGAATTCTGCAGGCCCTTCCCAGGGCGCAAAGAAGCCCGGCCTTACTGATGCAAAATCCCCGGCCGGAATCGAGGATAGTGCTGGCCCGGTAATGTTCCGGAAGGTAAAAGGGATAGTAAGGATCGTACCAGATGCCGTCCCGGACGCCATAGAAGAGTTTTACCGCCTGGGAAACAGGATCGTTTTCAGCATCTTTTACGGTTTCATAAGCATATTCGACAATTGCCGGATGATCGCTGTCGATGATCGCTGTGGGTGATAAATACTTCTGATCAACAAAATCCATTCTCATACTCCTGAATCAGAAACGTCAAAAAAAATTATCACGAAAGCACGAAAATTCGAAAACACGAAAAAATAATTTGATTTCGTGCTTTTCTTCTTTCGTGTTTTCGTGATGCGTTTTAAAATTTTGTCTCATTTGTCCGCATATTTACCTCTATAGGCA
>JBAUWG010000372.1:0-3934 GCA_049583675.1 Desulfobacterales bacterium
GGATAAAGACATACAGCATCAAAAGACAACCATGAGGTTCGATCAAACCCTATCGGATGGTCGATTGATGACCGCCGATGGGAAGACGATCCCGGTTTTACGCTTTAACCCGTTCCACATATTCCCCGGTTCGCGTATCGATTCGAACCAGTTCACCTTCTTCAATAAATGGGGGAACCTGGATGACATATCCTGTTTCCAGTGTTGCCGGCTTTGTGCTTCCCGACGCAGTGTCTCCATTGGCCCAAGGTTCTGCTTTTTCAATTCTTAGATTTACAAAAATAGGCAGCGATATGTCAATGGGATTTCCTTTAAAAAAAAGGACATTGCACTTTGTATTTTCTATTAAAAAATTAATCGCCTCGCCCACTTGGTCTTTTGTGAGAAAGCTCTGCTCATAGTTGGAGGTGTTCATGAAACAGTACTGATACATGTCTGAATACAAATATTCCATTTCATGTTCTTCCAGATGGGGCTCTTCAAATTTGTCGCTGGCCCTGAACGTTCGATCAAATTGAGCGCCGCTCAGCAAATTCTTCAGCTTGCACTTGTAATACGCCTTGCCTTTGCCGGGTTTTAAAAATTCATACTGAATCACCACATAGGGGTCTCCGTCAATCTCGATTCTAAGACCTTTTCTCAAATCACTACTGGTATACATAGATAATTAACTCCTTAATCCATGGAATAATGGAATGCTGGAATAGTGGAATATTGATTTCTAGTGGAATTCTATTATTTATAATTTTTTGCCGTCCAGTCAAGACAGATTTTGCCAATATTCCAGATGCCCGTTATCTCCTAACCCACAACTTTATTATTCCATTATTCCAACATTCCAATTGTGAGCGGAACGAACTTATTTGTATCCTAACCATCAATGCTCATCCGTGTCCAACATTTTTTCCGCCCTGCGCGCCTCTTCGATCAAATGTTTTACCTTCAAAAGGTCTTTTTTAAACCGTATCGGACGTCCGCTGGAATCCACGGCATTGGTCCCGGTGCAACTATCGACGCCGGCCGGCATCACATTCATGATACCCTTAAAGACATTGTCAGGGGCAATGCCGCCACCCAATATCACAGGGATATGGCTGGACTGAACCAGCTTCGCCGCAGTGCCCCAGTTACATACCCGACCGGTGATACCGACAAAACCTTCGACCGGTTGAATGGCAGATACAGATCCCGATGGATCTGCAATCAGAGTGTCTGTTAAAAAATAATCACTGCTCGGTTCGAACAAACGCGCCAATTCAAAAGGTTCTCCAGTATCCGGATTCTTGGATTGAGAAATCGGGATGGATCGCATGATTTTAATCTCAGGGAACCTTTTCTTAATGCTTTTTTGAATCAAAACATGTTTTTTGCAGCCATCGTTCAGACCGTTTTTCAGCGTGACGACATCACAAAAATGGACAATATCAGGGTGATAATAATCCAGCATAAAAGATATGGCGTCAAGATCATCAAACAGCGGTATCAAGGTGCTTGTGCATCCTTTCTCCTGGATCAGGTGTATGGTTTCTTTGATTGGAGTAACTTTCCAGGACGCCTTTGAAGCAATGACGCTGCCGATATGATCGACGCCGAGGGCCATCAATTTTTCGGCCTCTGAAGGCGTCTGAACTTCATAAATCTGGATTATCATCTGGGCCATAGGTTATTATCTATTTCGCAGGCGATACACACATAACTCAACCGATTAATCCGTCAGTACCTGCTGATTTTTAACATAAACGTTGACATTTAGGCTGCATTTAACATATTTAGTCTGATTTAGCAATTCCAATAGAATAAATAGAGGCCCCCATGATACTCATTATTGATTTTGGTTCCCAATATAACCAACTCATCGCCCGTCGTGTCAGAGAATTCAAAGTCTTTTGCCAAATCGATCCGCCGAATGTCGATATCGATCAAATCAAACAGCTGAATCCTGAGGGGATTATCCTTTCAGGCGGGCCTTCAAGCATTTATGAAAAAAACAGTCCCAAGTGCGACGAAAGGATTTTTCATCTTGGGATTCCCGTGCTGGGCATCTGCTATGGTCTGCAATTTATGATCCATGCGCTGGGCGGAATCGTCGAAAAAGCCAAAAGGCGTGAGTATGGATTTGCTGAACTGGCGGTAAAAGAGCCGGCAGGTTTGTTTAAAACGATCAATGGAAAAACGAAAACCTGGATGAGCCATGGTGATTCCATCTCCAAGCTGCCCAGAGGATTTAACATCACGGCCTCAACCGAAAATACAAAGATTGCGGCAACGGTTCACCCCGAGAAACATCTTTACGGTCTTCAATTCCATCCTGAGGTTCACCACACGACCGAAGGAAAAACCATGCTGCGTAATTTTCTCTTTGACATTTGCGGTTGTAAACGGTCCTGGACCATGACGTCTTTTGCCAAAGATTCCGTGTCTCAAATCAAAAATGTTGTCGGCGATAAAAAAGTTGTTCTCGGTTTAAGCGGCGGCGTCGATTCTTCGGTTACGGCACTGTTGCTTCAAAAGGCTGTGGGGAATCATCTGACCTGCATATTCGTGGACAACGGGCTTCTCAGGAAAGATGAAGCCAAAAAGCTCAAAAAATCCTTTGCGCGGCACTTAAAGATTGACATTCGATTCATCAATGCCAAGACCAAATTTTTAAAGGCGCTTGCCGGAATAACCGACCCGGAGAAAAAGAGAAAAATTATCGGAAAAATCTTTATGGATGTTTTCGAAACCGAAGCCGGAAAGATAAAAGGTGCCGAATTTTTGGCCCAGGGAACGTTGTATCCGGATATTATTGAGTCACAATCCGCTTTCGGCGGCCCCACGTCGGTGATTAAATCCCATCACAATGTCGGCGGTCTACCCAAAAACATGAAATTGAAACTGGTTGAACCCTTAAAATACTTATTTAAAGATGAAGTTCGACTCCTAGGAAAAGCCTTGGATCTCGATGAAGACCTGATATGGCGGCAGCCTTTTCCGGGACCGGGCCTTGCCATTAGAATCATAGGAAAGATCAATGCCCATCGGCTTTTGATATTAAGAAATGTGGATGATATTTTGCTTGATGAAATAAAAAACAGTGGGTATTATAGAAAATTATGGCAGTCCTTTGCCGTACTGCTGCCCATAAAAAGCGTCGGCGTTATGGGTGACAGCCGAACTTATGAAAACATTGTCGCTATTCGGGCGGTAACCAGTAAGGATGCAATGACCGCTGACTGGGCGAAACTGCCACACAAATTGCTGGGGAAAATTTCAAACCGCATCATTAACGAAGTGAAAGGCGTCAACAGAGTCGTATACGATATCAGCTCAAAACCACCCAGCACCATCGAATGGGAATAATTAAAGATGACTGAAAAAGAATCTAAAAAATTTGAGATGCAAATGGATGACGAAAGTCAGGACTTTCAGATTCCGGAAGAAATCGACGATTCGAAAGTTGAAAAGTTAAACAAGCGAATCACGCGCATCTCGATTATTATCCCCTGTTTGGTCATTATCATCCTTCTCGCGGCTTATTTCGATTTGAAAAAAAATCTCTCCAGTATGAATACCGTGGGCAACATGGGGGTTCAATCCCTATCCAAAGAACTTGAATCGAGATTTTCTTCCCTATCTATTAAAGAGGCAAATCTTGAAGAAAGTACGGGTAAAAAAATCGGGGATCTCGAAAAAACGATCGCTTCGCTGCAGGCTGAAACAAAAGAAGCGACAACGGCGATAAAATACATCAGATCCGCCAGAAAATCGGACAATAACAACACTGAAACCGCCATAAACACCATCGAAAAGAAATTGGATTCGATCCCCAAAGACCTCAATAAAATCTCTTCGGACGTGAAGAAGATAGAGCAATCATTCACAGAAAAATTGACCCATATTTCACAACTCATCGCCAGTTCTAAAAATGATCTGCAAAAAATAAATTCGGACA
>JBAUWG010000373.1:0-1608 GCA_049583675.1 Desulfobacterales bacterium
GGAAGAGATCGATCTTCCCCTGGCGGCTTACAATGTCAGCGGTGAGTATGCCATGGTCAAGGCCGCCGATAAAATGGGATGGGTGGACGGAAAAAAAATCATGATGGAAACCCTCATTGCCATTAAACGGGCCGGTGCAGACATGATCCTGACCTATTTTGCCCTTGAGGCCGCTGAAGAATTAAGGGCATGACAAAAGCGGGCCGGTAAGCTTCGTCCATGAGTTATCAAAAGGAAAATGCGGGAGATGTGAATTCAAAAACGTGTGCGGCGGATGCAGAGCAAGGGCTTTTGAAGCAACCGGCGATTTTCTGGCCGAAGAACCTCTGTGTAGCTATCAGCCTCAGATCCACATCAGTCCATCGCGTTAAGAACCCTGTATCCGTCTTTTTCAAGGGCTTGTCTGATAACCTCGGTATTGCAAGGGGAAAGTCGAAAGTAATATTCTCTTTTGCTCGGTCTTTGCGCCGTCATCCCGACATTGATGATGTCTCCGCCGTTCTCATTAATAATTTGCAGCACATTTTTAAAAGAACCCGGTTTATTTCCCACCACCAGATCAATCCTCGAACTGGCGTTAAGAAATCCCATCATATCGATGAACGTCCGCAGAATATCCGAAGCCGTAATAATGCCCACTAGTTTATGGTTTTCCACCACCGGCATACCCCCGATTTTATGCTTGTATATCAATTGAGCCGCGACCTCGATATCATCATTCGGCCCCACCACAATGGGATTCTTGATGATTAAATCCATCAACGACAACTCACCGAGCATGGAAGGTATGAGACCCTGTTTTAAATCCGCAAGCGTAATAAAACCTTCGAGCTTGTTTCCTTCTGAAACCACCGGAAGATGGCGGATCGAGTTGACCTTCATCACCTCTATGGCTTCCTGTATGGACGAATTTTCGGTTATGGTAATGGGGTCGGAAACCATTAGTGAATTTATTTTCATCATGTCTTCCTTGTTAGGTTAAAATTAACCCAGTGCATTCAAAAGCAGCGTGATGGGTCGATCTTCTTCGCTCTCCCCGGTAAATCTTATGGGACCCGGCCGCCGGTAATCATCGTCGCCCGGAACTGCGGCAAGCCATTTTTCTCTAAATGCTTCGATGATTTTAAAAGAAGCGGAATTGACATCAACCAGACTTTTTTCCAAAACAAGCTCGAGTTTGCCTTTTCTTTCTTCAAGGCGCATCAAGGGGCCTATGGGGATTCCAATGGGTTCCCATTTTGAAAAATCCTGCTCCAAATTTCTGATGGCTGCCATCTGGCCCGTAGCACCGTTGGCAATCAGGCTGAACACCGTCATCCCCAGGTTATACGTATAGTTGCAATCAAATCGGGTGGGATCGTTGCCCCGCCCGTCATACCCGTAAAAATGAATTTGTGTTTTAAATTTCGGCACCGATTTTTTATAAACCTTTGCAACAGGTTCCGGGATCTCCTGGGCTTCTGTAATCGCTTGTTCTTTTTCGAGGGTCTGTTTGAGGGTTTTTATAGAAATGATGGATGGTTTGACCAACAAAAACTCGGCCTTATCATAATTGTCAAAAATCATGGGACCGAAATAAGCCGGGACAAGTCCGCCTTTTTTCATCAC
>JBAUWG010000374.1:0-4661 GCA_049583675.1 Desulfobacterales bacterium
ATCAAAGATGCCATCCAATAATTCTAATATCGATTATAAAGTAACTTACGACGGCAATCGTCTCCATTTTCCCAAAGGTACGGAGGTTAAATCCATCCAGCAGGCCAAAGGGCAGGCAGCATGGCTATCTAAATGGTTGAATAATGCGGTCGGCGAAGCAGTTGCGGTACGGCCTGTTCTTAGTCTCCCCGGCTGGTTTGTGGAACGAACTTCATCTAATGGTATTGCGGTCATCAATCCCAAGAATTTCCGATCCATTGCCAAGCCAAAAAACGGCGAAACCCTATCAGAAGAAATAATTAAACGGATTGTTCATCAACTGGAACAAAAATGCCGTGACGTCGAACCCAAAGCAAGGGACTGAAGCCTGTGGGAACTGCGAAGGAATCGTGATCATCTGCCCTTCGGCAAAATCTTTGCAGCAAACGACTGGACGACGATTTTACCGTCCTGAACGACGAAGGTGTCTGTCACCAGATCGTACCGGTTGTCGGGCGTCTCGGCGGTCCACAAAATATAGCCATAGTCGCCTTTGATGGACTGGTGATCCAATTTGAACGAAGAGCCCGGTTTCGCAAACTCTGCCAAAAGACCCTCGAATAACGGTCTGATAGCATCAACTCCTTCTAACGGCCCGTTGGGCGTGAACAGGATCGCCATGGGAGCGTAGTCGGAGAGGATGCCATTGAGGTCACCCTCGCCAAAAGATTTCAAGTGGTTGTCGACAATATCTTTCGTTGAACTCATTTTTTGATCCTCCATTGTTGGTGCTGGTTCCTCATTTCAGCGGTTAGCCTTGTCTGAGTCGTTTCTTTGGCGGCCGTCGCCCCTAAGCCGGCACAGACCAACTTTTATAGGCCAAACGGCATTCCATAATTTAATACATTGAGTCGATGCAGAAAATGCAAAGAATATTTTGTAGTAACTACTCGGGTCCTTTCCATGTGATAGGGGAAATTTTCATCAACTTGTTTAGCAAGTATAGGGCAATGACCTTATGATTTTTTTAAATTTTAGATTAAACACTGAATCATTTCTTGTCTATGGGCGCATAATCTTTTATTTTCGTATGAATTTTTACATGTTATAAGAAAGGATCGATAATGGCTCGTCCTTTGAGGATAACATATCCAGGCGCGTTCTATCATGTAACCTCCCGGGGTAATGAACAGAAAGATGTATTCAAGGGACTATAGGATGTTCGCCATGCTGCATTCAAAAATCCGATATAAGTCTGTTTAAAAATATCGAAATGCTATTGGCTATTCCCGAGCACAAGGTTTCCCTGCCGGGCGGCTCGCGGGCATCACGAAATGATTTATTTGTTTTGGCCAAAGGCGATTCGGATAAGCCAAGAATTAATCATGCTATTATAAAATGAGGACTATAATGAAAAAAAGAATAGCCCTATTAGTTATTATGGTAATGGCCGGCTTTCTTATAGCAGAGAATAGTTTAGCCGATGAAGTTCGTTTGAAAAACGGGGATAAACTAACGGGCCGGATCATCAGGATGCAAGAGAATAAGTTGACCCTGAAAACGACATATGCTGGTGAGATTACCATTATCTGGAAAGAGGTGGCCAGCCTTCGGACCGACGGCTTGGTCAAAGTCGTGCTCGAAGATAATACCCGTTTTGAAGGGACCGCCGAAGCAATAGAAGACGGGAAAATGACGCTGGAAATTGCTAAGCTCGAAACGCCGGCTTCATTTCGCATGGCTGATGTGAAGGCGATCAACCCGGTTCCTGAAAAGACCGTGAAAATAAAGGGCCGGGCCAATGTCAGTATCACCAACCAAAGGGGCAATACAAGTTCGGACAACTATTATCTTAACGGTGAATTCATAGCACGCACAAAAGAGAACCGCTATGAAATCGGCGGCGAGTTGAACCGTGAAGAGTCAGACGGCATCACGACTTCACAGAATTGGCTCGCCCATGGAGATTACAGACATTTTTTAGATGAAAAGAGGTACATGGTTATCAACACGCTCTTCGAGCACGATGAGTTCAAAGACCTTAGGCTCAGAAGCACCCTGGGCGCTGGAGCAGGCTATCAGATTTTCGAAACCCCCCTGTTGAACCTTTCAATATCAGCAGGGCTGGCCGGGGTTGACGAAAACTTTTATGTGGCGGACCATAATGACTACGCGGCCGGTCACTGGTCCGTCAATTATGATCAGTATTTTTTTGACAAGTTTGTCCAGCTTTTTCACACCAACAATGGATACGTTAGCATTAGAAATACCAATGACTGGTTTGTCAGAACTCGTACGGGACTGCGATTTCCTCTTCACAAAGGTCTTTCGGCAACGCTGCAATATAACTTTGACTGGGATAACCAGCCTGCGACGGATGAGCAGACACGAGAGGACACAAAATTCATTTTTCTGCTGGGTTACGAGTTTAAAAACTAAGGGATTTTGGGGATGCCCATTAAATTAAAAGTTTTTTATAAACATGATGTGGCAGAATACTGTATTATAAAATTTCTGATCGGATCTAAGATGGACTGAGACCAGTGTATAAAAGGGCAGGGCGTTATTGAGAAAGGAGCGTGGGGGAAATCCGATGTTCCTCAGCCTGTTTGCTTGGACAAGGAGGTTTTATGTTTAAAAAATTGCAAGGGAAAGTTGCCGTTGTTACCGGTGGGGGAAGAGGCATCGGCAGGGCGATTGCAGAGGCGTATGCCGCCAACGGGGCCGAGGTGGTGGTCACCGCCGCCGTACACAAAGATGAAATAGAGGAAACCGCTTCAAAAATAAATGGAAAGGCCGTCCTGGCCGACATCACCGAACCGGATGATGTTCACAAGTTGGTCGATGTCGTTACGGCCGAGTTCGGAAGAATCGATATTTTGGTCAACAATGCCGCCAGAGGAATGAGATTCGTCAATGAATCGTTTATGACGGAACCCAAACCATTCTGGGAAGCGGATGCCGATGCCTGGCAGATGGTCATCCATACAAATGTGAATGGGACATATCTGGTTACAAAAACAATAATCCCTCACATGTTAAAACAAAAGTCAGGTCGCATCATCAATATTTCAATCAACCTTGAAACAATGCAGCGTAAAGGATTTTCACCTTACGGCCCTTCCAAGGCTGCCCTGGAATCGATGAGCACTATATGGGCACAGGAATTGGCCGGAACCGGGATTACCCTGAATACCTTATTGCCGGGAGGCGCCACATTAACGGGAATGATCCCTCCAACTTTTCCCGAGGATAAAAAACAAGAATTGTTAAAGCCCGATATTGTTGTCCCCGCAGCCGTTTATCTTGCTTCCGATGCGGCTGAAAATGTCAACGGGCAAAGAATTATAGCGCTAGAATGGAACAAACAGCACGTACATCATGGGGCATGTTCGTGCTGAACGTGCCTAAAATTCACAAAGACCACTAAGACCGGGACAGTCATCGGGATTTCTAAGGAGAAGCTTTGATATGAGTAAGGTTGCATTTGTAAGGACGGAAGATCGGATGAAAGGCGTAAAATCTTCTATAGCTGCTCTGGGGCTCAATCCTGTAAAAAATAAAGAGGTTCTGATTAAACCAAACTTCAATACAGCAGATCCGACGCCGGGTTCGACTCACAATGACACCTTGATGGCGCTGGTGGATGAGATCTGGAACATGGGGGCAAAATCCATCAGTTTGGGTGAAAGAAGCTATCCACTGACCCGGGACGTTATGGCTGAAAAGGGGATTCTTCCGCTTTTAAAACAAAAGGATGTTCATGTTATTGATTTTGATGATTTAGACCCAAAGGATTGGGTTGAATTTAAACCAAGGGACAGCCATTGGGAAAATGGATTTCGCATTGCACGGCCCATTCTGGAGACTGAATGCCTCATATCCACGTGTTGTTTAAAAACCCACCAGTTCGGCGGCGTATTTACCTTATCGCTTAAATTACATGTCGGTGTGGTTCCCACAAATCGACACGGGTATCACTATATGGACGAGCTGCACCAATCTTTCTATCAGCAGGAAATGATCGCAGAAATCAATCAACCCTTTTCGCCCGATATCATCGTGCTGGATGGCATCGATGCGTTTACGGATGGCGGACCCATGACAGGAAAGCGGGCCAAAGGGAATATCTTTTTGGCTTCGACCGATCGTGTGGCCATCGATGCGGTCGGCGTTGCCGTGCTCAAGACCCTCGGCAGCAATTCAGCCATTATGAAACGAAAGATATTCGATCAGAGACAAATTGCAAGGGCTTCAGATCTGGGTATCGGTGTCCCATCTGCTTCTGAAATTGATATGATACCCGCGAATCAGGAAAGCATGGCGTTTAAAACCGAAGTGGAACATGCATTATTGGCCGGATAATAAGAAGGATCATATGACAAAAAAAATATTATTGGTATTGTTGAGCGCCCTGATTCTTTCAGGTGTCTGTTTCGCCCGGGAAGACCCTGCCAAAAAGCAAATGGAAGATACAGCTTCAGCTGGAGCACAGAAACAGCCTGCATTGGTTTTGGAAGAGATCCAATTTTATACCGCCGTTAAGGATCGACAACCCTCTGGTGTTGGAAGTGTATTCCCTGAGGATTTGGACAAACTCTACTGTTTTACCAAAATTGGCGGGGCTGAAGGTGCGACGTATGTTTATCATGTCTGGTATTTTAGGGATAAAGAAATCGCAA
>JBAUWG010000375.1:0-7103 GCA_049583675.1 Desulfobacterales bacterium
CTCCCGCTTATACTATTATTCAGCAGACCGGTTTTAGAATCATTCATAACTAAATTACCCTGCCGGGCTTCGGCGCATCTAAAACTGATGCGTTTGCCCTGAATGCAGCATGATTTTCCCTTGACAAAACATGGATCTACAGGTACAAAACCGAAGTTTATTTTAATCTTTTTAAAATTTAGACCGCACCACGAAATCATCAACTACGGATTGACGGAGTCTTTATGAGTACATCGGATGATCATGCAAAAGAAATGATAAAGGATGCCGCCCATGAGACCACGGCGCGGCCATCCACAAAGGGAAGCGAACAAAAACAGGATAAAGATTCCGGAGGAAACATCATTCTGTTTTTTATTTTGGGGGTGTTCGCCAGCCTTATTTTAGGGTGGATCATTTTTCCGAAGCTTCTCTACTCAAAGAAAAAACAGCCCATCGACTTCAACCATGCCTTTCATATCACCCAGGTGGACAACGGATGTGAAAGCTGCCATTTCTTTCGAAAAGACGGAACCTTTTCAGGGGTTCCGAAATTGGAGCAGTGCATCGACTGTCATGAAGAAGTTCAAGGAATCGATCCGAATGAGATTAAATTCGTAGAGGATTACGTTTCCAAATGGAGACAAGTCCCGTGGCTGATATACTCCAAGCAGCCGAATTGCGTCTTCTTTTCCCATGCCGCTCATATCAAGGGTGCACATATGGATTGTGTGACCTGCCACGGTCATATCGGCGAATCCAAGAGCTTGAAGGTATATGAACAGAACCGCATTACCGGATACAGTCGGGATATCTGGGGGGAGAGCATTGCGGGTTTCCAAAAGAACACCTGGGACCGGATGAAGATGGACGATTGCGCCGAATGCCACCAGAGAACCGCCGCCAACATCGAAAAAACAGGTGTCAAATCACCGACACATCGATACATTGACAATATCATCAATGTGGTTTCACCGTGGTCATTGTCTACTGAAAAAGGCGACAGTGTTCAGACGCATAGAGATGCCTGTTTTGTATGCCACAAATAACAAATAACCGCGTGTTTTTGATTTAATGATATATATACCTATATGAAGAGGGAGCATAGATGAAGATCGGCAGAAGAGATTTTTTGTCGTTTGTAATTGGCGGGGCTGCAGGAACAGCCCTCTCACCGCTGCCATGGAAGTTGATGGATGATGCTTCGATATGGACTCAAACGTGGCCGTGGACGCCGGTGCCTGAAAATGGTGAAGCCAGTTACATTAATTCTGTTTGTACCCTTTGTCCGGGTCGCTGCGGCATCACCGTCCGAAAAATTGGGAACCGGGCCGTCAAAATTGACGGTATGAAAGGATACCCGGTCAATGACGGCGGCCTATGTCTTCTCGGCCTCTCCGGTCTTCAACTACTCTATGGTCCCACACGGGTTAGCAGCCCGCTGAAAAGAACGGGGAAAAGAGGCCAGGGAGCATGGGAAAGAATTACCTGGAAAGAGGCCATATCGAAGATCGCGGAAAATCTCGGTGATTTGAGGGCAAAGGGCCGTCCGCATGCTGTGGGCGTCATATCGGGGTCGGATCGCGGCACTGTAGCGCATCTCATTGAAAGATTTTTAACCGCCTATGGCTCTCCCAATTTTTTTCGTATGGCATCTGTTCGTGATTCGTATGATCTTACATTGCATACCATGCAGGGTGTTCAGGCTTTGCCAGGGTTTGATTTTGAAAATGCCGATTTTATTTTGAGCTTTGGAAGCGATATCCTCGACGGCTGGGGATCGCCGGTGCGAATGATGAGAGTCAACAGCGCCTGGAAGAGCGCCGGTGTGAAAGTCATTCAGCTCGAATCCCGACTGTCGAACACCGCTGCGAAATCAGATAAATGGATTCCCATTAACCCCGGAACGGAAGCGGCGCTTGCCATGGGCCTCGCTCACGTCATGATTAAGGAATCATTATACGATACCGGTTTTATATCAAACGATGCCGACCGATTTGACGATTGGAAACAGCTGGTCATCGACAAATACAGTCCGGACAGCGTAGCGGCAATTACCGGGATTGATGCCGGAACCATTGTTGTCATGGCCCGGAGTTTTGCGCATGCCTCAAGGCCGCTGGCCATTTGCGGCCGGGGCAATGGAACCCATCCGGTCAGCCTTACGGAATGTATGGCGGTGCATGCCTTAAACGCCCTTACGGGAAACATTAATAAAAAAGGCGGCATATTTGCCGTCGCCGATCCGGATTATATCCACTGGCCTGAAATTGATATGGATGCAACGGCTGCCGTGGGTATGCAGCATGAACGATTGGACGGTGCCGGTAGCCTCAAGTATCCATCTTCGCGATATCTGCTGAATCGTCTTCCGAAATCCATCCTTTCTGAAGCATTGTATCCTTTGGAGGCGCTCTTTATTACCGATGCGAATCCCTTGTACACGCTCATGGATACCCAAGCCACCCAAAAGGCCTTTGAAAAGGTTCCATTTGTCGTGAGTTTTTCCTCTTACATGGATGAAACCGCCCGGCAGGCCGATCTTATCCTTCCGAACCATGTTTATCTCGAACGCTATGAAGATGTACCGATGCCCTTCGGGATGGTTCAACCGGTCATCGGCCTTGCAAAACCCGTGGTTAAACCACAGCTGGATACCAAACATGTGGGAGATGTCATTATCGAAATAGCCAAAGGCCTGGGCGGAAGCGTCGCAAACACTTTTTCTTGGAAGAACTATTATTCCTGTTTAAAGGAGACGCTGGGCGAAAAATGGGAAACCATGGTCGAGAAAGGATTCTGGTCCGGTTCGGAGTTGATGACTCAGGCGCTGAAAACATCATTTGATACTGTTTCCGGAAAGTTCGAATTCGTCGATCCGAACACCGGGTTGAAACCGCAATTTAAGCCCGTTAGTATCGAAGGTGATGAAAGGCGTTATCCGCTTTTGCTCCTGCCTTACGACGCCATCAGACTGGCCGGCGGACATATCGGAGATCCGCCGTTTGCCGTCAAAACGGTTGAGGATATCGTTTTAAAACACCAGGATGTTTTTGTTGAAATCAACCCCCAAACGGCAAGAGCCGTTGGACTGAATGAAGGGCAATATGCCCTGCTTGGAACGCCCATAGGCACCGGAAAAGTCAGGGTTCACCTTTTTGAAGGGATTATGCCCGGCATTGTGGCGCTGCCGAGAGGATTGGGCCATACCGCATACGACGATTATTTGGCAGGCAAAGGGATAAATGTCAATGCGCTGATCGGGCCAGTGGAGGATCCTGATTCCGGGATGAATGTAGCGTGGGGAATTCGGGCTAAGCTGAGTAAAGTTTAATGACATTGAATAGTATAGATTGGCTGTTGACAGTTTGAAAATGTTTAGGTGCATTGATTCAATGGGTAACGGTTAATCCAAAGAGGTTCTGATGAAACAGAATAAAGACCATAGATTTGGGATGGTCATCGATCTCGACAAATGTACCGGGTGCGGCAGTTGCATGGTGGCCTGCATGGCTGAAAATAATGTGCCTTTCAGGAAAGACGAATCGGACAAACTACTGAGCATCTCATGGATGCGTATTTTTCGGCTGACCAACGGCAAGAGCTTCCCGAAAACAGATATATGTTATCTCCCAAGACCTTGTATGCAATGTGCCGGACAGCACGAAGGACATTCCCCTTGCGTGTCGGTATGCCCGGCCACTGCGACGGATTACGGCATGGAAACCGGGATCGTCAGCCAAATATATACCCGATGTTTCGGATGCCGGTATTGCATGGCGTCATGTCCGTATCATTCCCGATATTTTAACTGGTGGGATCCGATCTGGCCGGACGGCATGGAAAAATACTTAAGTCCCAATGTTTCTCCTCGGATGCGAGGTGTGGTTGAAAAGTGCAGTTTTTGTTATCATCGCTACCAGCTGGCCCAGGAAAAAGCATTTATGGAGGGGGGACGTGAACTCAAAGAAGCGGAATACCAAACCGCCTGTGCCCAGGCATGCCCCGCCAATGCCATTACCTTCGGTGATCTGAACAATCCGGATCATGCCGTTCATCATCTGGCCAAACCCGATCTTGAACACGGCGGGCGGCCGATGAACCCCCATGCATTCCGGCTGCTGGAACGATTGGGGACAAATCCCAAGGTCTACTATCTTTCAAAGCGGAAATGGATTCGACAGGCCGGTGATAATTATCTGAAAAACGAGGCAAAGATGAAAAAGCCCGTGCACCATGGCTAATAGCTGACCCAAACTGAAACTGCTATTCAAGGAGTATGTAATATATGGATTCTGCATTAATACCCAAAGGCGTTAAGCGCTGCCCCTTGTGGCAATTTTTGCTGTTCATCAGCGCAGCCGGTATTGTACTGCTGTGGGGCGTTTATGCCATGTTGCTCTGCTGGTTCAAGGGGCTTAACCAGACCAATATGAACGACTACTATGGGTTTGCTTTGTGGATCTGGGCCGACCTTGCCGTTATTGCGGTGGGCGGCGGCGCATTTTTTACCGGATTATTGCGGTATATCTTTGGGAAGGATGTACTGAAGAATATCATAAACTATGCCGTGTTGATCGGCTTTATCTGCTACAGCTCGGCCCTGCTGATTTTAGCCATCGATATCGGTCAGCCATTGAGAGGATGGTTTATTTTCTGGCATGCCAATGTCCACTCCATGCTGACGGAAGTGGCTTTTTGCCTTTCCTGTTATTTCGGAGTTTTGACCATAGAATATCTGCCGCTGATACTTGAGAACCGCCAGGTCGACAAGGTCCCGTTTTTTCATTATCTTGGTCACAATATGCACGAAGTCATGGCGGTATTTGCGGCCACCGGTGCTTTCCTTTCCTTTTTCCATCAGGGATCACTGGGTGGGGTTACCGGTGTTTTGTTCGGTCGTCCCTTTGGCTATAGAGAAGGGGTTTTTATCTGGCCTTGGACCTTCTTTTTGTTTACCTGGTCGGCTGCTGCCTGCGGGCCATGTTTTACTATTTTGGTAACCAAAATCACCGAAAAAATCACCCGGAAGAAACTGGTAAAAGATAATGCCATCGAACTTCTCGCCAAAATATCAGGGTGGATGATTCTGACTTACATTGTCGCCAAGACTATCGATACCTGGTATTGGGCGACGGTCACCGCCCCGTCCAAAGGATTTACACTGATGGATTTTTATTCAAACAATCCATTGTACGGCATCTGGATTCTAGTTGTGGAAATCTTGATCTGCGGATATGTGCCCGCTTTGATACTCATCACCAAAAAAGGACGCAAACACTCAATAACACTGTGGGCCGCGATCATCCTGGCCGTGATCGGCGTGTGTCTTAACCGATGGGTCATGGTGCTGCAAGTCATGGCCGTACCGGTCATGACATTTGATCACTGGGCCATGTATTATCCGAGTTGGCAGGAAGTCGCCACCACCATCCTTCCGGTGGCATACGGCGTGATCCTTATCGCCATTTCATACCGTTATCTGCCGGTATTTCCCAATGAGGCGGAGCTGAATCCCATCGAACCGTTATCGGATGCAGCGACGGCAATCGAACCGTCAATGGCCTCGGAACAAGAATTAAAGCCGGCTGAAGCATAAAGCGAGCAGGGGGATAGAAGATGTTTCCTTTTAATTTTGAATGGATCTGGGACATGGGGCATACCGTGTTTATGGGCGGTCTCTGGTATGCGCTGATCATTTTGGGCATTGGGATGACCTACTGCATTATCAAAGCCGCCATCGATGCATCAAAGAAAAATGGCGAACATCATCATTAGCATTTTTTGCACTTTTGAAGGTTAAAAGCGCTTGCCCGCCAGGAAGTCGGGGCAGCGCTTTTTTAATTGAGTGAGGTTTTAATGGACAAAATCCTCGTTGAAGGCAAACGCCCCCTTAAAGGCGAAGTTAACATCAGCGGCGCTAAAAATGCCGCCCTTCCCATCCTCATTTCGTCCCTGCTTACGGATGGATGGAATACCTATACCAATGTTCCGAACCTTAAAGATATCCAGAGCACCAAAGACTTACTGCGCAATCTTGGTGCAAGGATAGAAACGGATTCAGATACTGTTCAAATAGATGCCGGCAGGGTGATCAACCACGAGGCCGCCTATGATCTTGTCCGAAAAATGCGAGCTTCCATTCTGGTCTTGGGTCCGTTGGTGGCAAGGCTTAAAAAAGCACGGGTGTCTCTGCCCGGGGGATGTGCCATCGGGGCGCGGCCCATAAACCTGCATTTAAAAGGACTCGCCCGTCTTGGCGCTACGATTGAGTTAAAACATGGCTATGTTGAGGCTACGGCGGACCGTCTCAAAGGAGAAGAGATTTATCTGGACATTTCCACCGTTACCGGGACCGAGAATTTGATGATGGCGGCCGCGCTGGCCGAAGGAACCACCGTGCTGAACAATGCGGCGCGAGAGCCTGAAGTCGTTGCACTGGCTGATGTTTTGAATGAAATGGGTGCTGATATTAAAGGGGCCGGTACGTCCATCATCTCCATCAAAGGTGTTTCCACGCTGCATCCGGTATCGGTCAGAATCATACCCGATCGCATCGAAGCCGGCACCTTTATGGTCGCGGCTGCTCTGACACGAGGGAATATCACCCTTTTGGATTGTGAACCCAATCATCTCGAGGCGGTGATCGACAAGCTCAGGCTCAGCGGTGCCGATGTGATTGTCAAGGATCGGCGCATCCAGGTTAAGGGCGGCCCTGAGATTACCAGCATCGATGTTAAAACATTGCCGTATCCTGGATTTCCGACGGACATGCAGGCCCAGTTTATGGTGCTGATGTCGGTTGCCGGAGGATTCAGCATCATTTCCGAAACCGTTTTTGAAAACCGTTTTATTCATGTCGGCGAACTCAAGCGCATGGGGGCTGACATAAGAATATCAGGGAATACCGCAATGATTACAGGTGTTCCGTCACTGTCCGGCGCGCCGGTCATGGCAACGGATTTAAGGGCCAGCGCGTCGTTGATCCTGGCCGGGCTGGCGGCAAACGGCATTACGGAGATCAACCGCGTCTATCATCTGGATCGCGGATACGAACAAATTGAGAAGAAGTTTTCTCTCCTCGGAGCGGCAATACGGCGCGTAACAGCATAGATGTATTAAAT
>JBAUWG010000376.1:0-3086 GCA_049583675.1 Desulfobacterales bacterium
CGGACAAGGCTACCCGGTTTATCCGATTTTGTGACGCCTTCAACATCCCGATGCTGACCATCGCAGATGTGCCCGGATATCTTCCGGGAAGTCAACAGGAATGGGGAGGGATTATCCGGCATGGGGCTAAGCTCTTGTGGTGCTATTCGGAAGCAACGGTTCCTAAAATACTTCTGGTCACAAGAAAAGACTATGGGGGATCTTATCTTGCCATGTGCTCGAAAGACCTCGGCGCCGATATGGCGTTTGCTTGGCCCAGCGCGGAGATTGCGGTGATGGGCGCTTCAGGGGCATGCAACATCATTCATCGAAAGGCCATCAAAGGGGCGGACGATCCCGAAGCCAAGCGGAAGGAACTGATCAAAGAATATGAAACGCTTTTTTCGAACCCCTATTGCGCGGCCAGCCGTGGTTTTGTGGATGCCGTGATCGTACCCAGCGAGACCCGTCCCCGGCTGATCGATGCATTGGAGGTGATGTGTAGCAAACGTGAGACCCTGCCGCCGAAAAAACACGGAAATATACCGGTGTAGCCGGAAATTATGGATTGTCGATTGAAGAGAGTTGGTGGATGATTGTTGATTCTAAATGGTGACAAAATGGAAAACAAAAAGAAGGCAGTCGCTGCAATGGCTGCGGTGATGGAATATATTACGGCAGAAGAAGAGGCGGTCCGCTTTCAGTCCATGGCCGCTCCGGGAGTTTTACAGGCATCGACGATGTCGGGCGGAGGTCCGGTAAAATTATGGGGCGTGAGCGGCCGGCAGGCCCAGATGCAGATGAGAAGTTTGATGCAGTTGAGGACCTTTAGGTAATTGGTATTCAGTGTTCAGTGTTCAGATTGGAATATATGTATGCTTTCACTGAACACTGAACACTATATAAAATAAAAAAAGTGGAGACCCTAAGATGAAAGAACACGATCAGGTTAAGATCACCGGAATGGATTACAGCAAAGACCGGCCGAGAGCCGAGAATCCGGTAAAGATAGAGGATTTGACGTTAAGAGACGGTCACCAGTCATTGTTTGCGACACGGGGACGGACGGAAGACATGATTCCGGTGGCGGAAAAGATGGACGAGGTGGGATTTTGGGCGGTGGAGACATGGGGAGGGGCGACCTTCGACACCATGCACCGGTTTTTGAATGAAGATCCGTGGGAGCGGATCCGGACATTGAAGCGGTATATGAAGAAGACGCCGTTTTCGATGCTGCTGCGGGCGCAGAATCTGGTAGGGTACCGGAACTATGCGGACGATGTGGCGGAGGCGTTTGTGGCGCGTGCGGCGGAGAACGGAATGGATATATTCCGGACCTTCGATGCGCTCAACGATTACCGGAACTTTGAGACGGTGGTCCGGGTGATCAAGGCGTACGGGAAGCATTTTCAAGGGTGCATCTGTTACAGCATGACAGAGCCGCGAATGGGCGGAGATGTGTACAACATCGAGTACTATGTGAAAAAGGCCAAAGATCTGGAGGCCATGGGAGCGGACAGCGTCTGTCTGAAAGACATGGCGGGGCTGATCGCGCCCTATGACGCGTATGAAGTGATCAAGGCGTTAAAAGGGGCGGTGACGGTACCGGTGCACCTGCACAGTCATTTTACGTCGGGGATGTCGCCCATGAGCCATCTGAAGGCCATCGAGGCTGGGGTGGACATCATCGACACGTGCATGTCGCCGTATGCGTACCGGACATCCCACGCGGCGGTGGAGCCGCTGGTGATGACGCTGCTGGGGACGAACCGGGACACGGGGTTCGACATCCGGCAGCTGGCGGAGATCAACGAGATTTTCGAGAAGAAGGTGATGCCCAAGTACAAGCACCTTTTGGACGATTCCAAGGTATCGATCATCGACATCAATGTGCTTTTGCACCAGACGCCCGGCGGGATGCTGTCGAACCTGGTGAACCAGCTGAGGGAGATGGACGCGCTGCACAAGATCGATGAGGTGTACAAGGAACTGCCGCGGGTGAGAAAGGAGCTGGGCCAGATACCACTGGTGACGCCCACGAGCCAGATCGTGGGGATCCAGACGGTGAATAACGTATTGTTTGACGATGAGAACGAGCGGTACAAGATGATTACGGGGCAGGTAAAAGACCTGTGCTACGGGTTATACGGCAAGACGGCAGTGCCCATCGACGTCCAAGTTCAAAAGAAAGCGCTCAAAGGGTATGCAAGAGGTGAAGAGCCGATCACGTGCCGTCCGGCGGAGGTATTGGCGCCGGAGCTGGAGCAGGCCAAAAAGGACACCGAAGGACTGGCCCAGGACTTAGACGATGTGCTGATCTATGCGCTGTATCCGGTGACGGGCAAACGGTTTTTGAAATGGAAATACGGCAAGGAAGATCCGCCGGAAGCGGTGAGGCCGCGGACGCTGGAACAGATCAAAGAGGAAGAGGAACGGGTCAAACTGGCGAAACTGGGCAAACTGGTGCCCAAATCGGAGAAACCTTCACCGCCGAAAAGCGAAGCGCTGCGGACGTTCAACGTATTTGTGGATGACGAATATTTTGAAGTAGGTGTGGAGGCCCAGGGGGGATCGCCGCAGGTGAGCTATGTGCAGCCCATGCCGGCTGCGTCCCGGGCAACAAGGCCGGCACCGGCCGTACCCAGACCGGCACCGGCGCCCAAAGCAGCGGCGCCCGCACCTAAACCCGCACCGGCCGCGGCCGTGGACGGCACGCCGCTGACAGCGCCCATGCCCGGGATGATCGTGAAATATGTCAAAGCGGTGGGGGACAGCGTGGACAAGGGCGAAACCGTGGTGATTTTGGAAGCCATGAAGATGGAGAATGCCTTGCCGGCCCCGGCCGGCGGAACCATCAAGGCCGTGAATTTTTCCACCGGAGATTCCGTGGCCAAGGATGCCGTCTTGTGTGTGATTGGGTGAATTAGACGTTATTTGTTATCCGTTAATGGTTATTGGTTTTTTCTAATTTTGATGCTTTCGTAAAAAGTCAATAAATACGTCACTCCCGCGAAAGCGGGAGTCCAGAACAAGCCGAAATAACTGGATTCCCGCTTTCGCGGGAATGACAAAAACGGGACTTTTCAGACTTTTTACGAAACCATCAA
>JBAUWG010000377.1:0-3102 GCA_049583675.1 Desulfobacterales bacterium
TTCCACCCAGATTTACACCCATGTTACCCGGGACCACCTCAGACAAATCCATGAGAAATATCATCCAAGGGGCTGAACGATAAAAACAGGAAAGAGAAATGAGGAAATAGAAAACAGATGAACGCAATTAAGTTCAGATGTAATCAGAAGTTGTAAATGTAATTTTCTAATTTTTTGAACTACTTGTGTTTATCCATATTCATCTTTGGTTTCCTTTATCTTCTTTCCTCTTTTCTGATTTCTCTTTTCTATTTCGTAATTTGTTCCGCTTTTCCCAATTCTCCTGCAGATCTCAACGGACATGCAAAATATGATATCCGGCGATAAATGCTCGATAATGGTTTTATCGAACAGGATTTTCGATTCTGCCGGAAAGTCTTCATCCCCTTCCCAAAATTGAACCGCTACGGGAATACGCGGCGCGATTCTAAAGACATAAGCGGCATCGGCCATATCTAAAGGAACACCTTGAAGTTTCTCACATATTTCTTTGAATTCTTTGATATTATTTTCATATCTATTTTCAATGATATGAGTGGGCATTTTGTGCGGTCCCCTAAAAAAAGTGGCACCCCCGGGAATATCCTTTTCAGATATCCATTCTTTGCTGATGGCGATGTCTTTTGACCGTAGCAGGTAATAAACAATGAATAGCCCCAGGAGGAGACCGACTTCAGGATTATCGTCGTGAAAACGGATGATTTTAGATTCACGGGGATCGATGCCATATGTGTCGCCCCAAACGGACAATCGATAGCTTTTGGTTTTGAGATCGTATTCGCATAGTGCATGCCGGCAAACATCTTCCGGATTTCTTTGGGCCAATTCCAGAAAATAGCTTGGATCGATGGACTGTTCCAAGTCATTTGTTGTATTTCCCATATTAAGATCTCCTGATAGGCCTGATGCGCCCGCGTTTATCTTGGACGCCCCCTAAAGCGCATTCTTATCTCAATTGGCAATTATTTGACGCATGCAGGACAATTTGTCGCCATAAGGGTTTGTGGAAAAAAATGACCCGACATCGAGAATAACTGTCATATTATTGATTATATAGGATATTTTTAATAATTAACGCCCTCTTTAAGACCCTGGCATTAGTTTTGCTATCTTATGTCATAAAATGGAGGAACTGTCCAATGAAAGCGATAAATTCAGCCATGGTCCTCGAAGAGGCTCATATCGACTCGAAAGAAAGGTTTGTGCCGTCAAGCCAAGCCGAGTCATTGGAAGGGATTGCCGATCATTATGATGAGCCCGGATTTTTCTTTAAAGGCGCAGTTTTTGGCCTTCTGTTGTGTCTTCCCATTTGGGCCGTTATATTCTGGCTAATCATCTGATGATCACAACCGGTCTTTTCTGATCAGACATTACCAAAACTTTTATCTCTTAAAAACCATCAATACGCTGTCTGAGGGACTTATGCAAACCAACAGAGTGATCGTACGGTTTAAAGACGGTACTTTAATTAAGGGCAATACCAGCGACTTTTTTCCGAATAAGGCTCGTTTTCACATCAATCGTTTGGATGGCAAGATCGAAGAAATTAACCTTGAAGATTTAAAAGCCGTATTTTTCGTCAAAGATTTTACGGGGAACAAAGATTACCAGGAACAATATGAAGACGCCATCCCCGGTGCAGGACGCAAAATTTTAGTTGAATTTACGGATGCCGAGTCTATCACCGGGTATGCGCTGGGTTATTCACCTGACCGTCAGGGCTTTTTTATAACTCCTGCTGATTTGACCGGCAATAATGTCCGTATTTTTGTGGTAAAATCGGCGACAAAAAGTGTTAAATTTCTGTAATAGTATCACAAATATTCATTTCATCCAACTTGCTCTCGAATCCATGATGATTATAGTATGGGTAAAGAATCCTGAACCCAATGACCAGTCCTCACTGCTCCGGTAAATTCAGACGACCTTTCAATAAAACATACAGTGTTCGGAGGTTCGTATGACAACAAAAAATCCGCAAAAAAGAACCTTTATTATGGATCTGGAAAGGCTCAACACTTATAATGCGCAGGGGTGTCCGGCATGCGGTAATAAATTTAACCTTGGAGATACTGTCGTTGCCGCATGCGGAACCTGGAACGGGAAAAAATTGATCCACGAAAGTGAAGCAATATTCGACGAAAAAATTTCCGCTTATGTCGATCGAAAGTGTGTTTTGGGTTAGCCGTGGCATGGTTGTTGTTCAATTTTAGATTAAAGGCCTGCCTCTCTTTCCACTTCAGAAGCAATTCCCGTCCAATCATAATCGGCGAGTCCTTGGGCTACAGCCTCTGAAAACCGATCCTGCAAAACCCGAGCAAACCGCATGGGCGTATTGCTTTCAGCAGCGGTTTCAGCGACCAATCGGACGTCTTTTTGACCCAATTTGAGTTTGAAGAGCGGTTCCTTATGTTTCTTGTCGAGGATTTGCCGCCCGTAGTTTTGGTAAATGGGGCAAGCAAACAATGTACTCCCGAGAGCATCAAGCAACTTATCTGAATCGCCGTTGTTTTTTGAAACGAGTGTAAATGCTTCGGCCATGGCTTCGATAGCTGCGGCAATGAGAAAATTGGCGGCCAATTTCGCGACATTGGCACTTTCCGGCAAGACGCCAAAATCGAATATTTTCGTGCCAAGGGCCTCTAATAGTGGCTCCACCCGCTTTTTGGCATTTTCATTACCGGCAACAAAATATGACTGCTTTTTTGCCAAGACAATGTCCGGCCGGCCCATTACAGGGGCAGCGACATAATAACCGCCAAAAGAGGACTGTTGCCTGGCAAGCCGGGCGGCTGTCTTGGGTAATATGGTACTCATGGAAACATGAATGCCGTTCTTTCCCAAGTGTTCCGCTAATTGGCCATTTTCTCCGACAACCGCGATTAAGGCATCATCCTCCGACACGCAGCTCATCACGATGCCCCCCGGTTTTGCCACATTAAAAGGATCCTTTTCTATTGTCGCCCCCATTTCAACCAGCGAAGATAATTTTTCAGGCGTTCTATTATAAACGGCCAAATCATATCCCGCCTTTAGCAGGTTATGCGCCATAGGGAATCCCATCATTCCGATACCGATAAAACCAATCTTCTTTTTCTCTTT
>JBAUWG010000378.1:0-12636 GCA_049583675.1 Desulfobacterales bacterium
GCGGGGTATTGTATTTATCTTTTAAAATCGCACCTTGGGTTCCCTTGCCGCTGCCGTTTGGTCCAAAAAACAAAATGTTCATATTGCCTTTCTCCTTTCGTAATAGATTTCAAGATCAATAAGCGATGCAGATGTCATCAATATCGTTATTTCCGGCTTTACTATATAAATAGATGAATATTGTCAAGGGCTGGTATCATTTTTGCCCCAAAACGATGTAGAGAGTGTTCAGTGTTCAGCGTTCAGGAAGGACAATTCGGGCAAGAGTCTGTGAACAGATTTTCAAAGAGTTTGATAATTCCACTGCCAAAACCACGGCGCCGGTAGACTATAAATGGGGAAAACCACCCTTCTGAACTCTGAACACTTAAAAAGCCTGTCGGCGGACTGTTTTCTATTTAGTGTCCATCCATAAATGGTCTTTTTGCCCGATCTCAGCGTTATACTCAAAAAATAATCCTCGGAATATCAACTATATGCCTGCGGCTATTTTTTTCGCATGCCTTGATTTCGAACAAAAATCCTCATTTATGGATGGACACTATTTATGAATGGCCGCAAGGTAATCTTTCACCAGTTCCAGTGCTTCGGGCCGGTTTTTAACGGTATGGATTAATTTGGCTTCATCCACGAGATCAAGAATATTTTTAAACAAAGGTGAAGGTGTCAGCCCGAACACCTGAATGAGGTCATGCCCGGTTATTAAAGGGGGCTCGTCGATAAGATTCTGATAATTCATAAAATAATCATAGATCAATTGTTTGATAAATGATATAAGATCCTCGCTTTTTGAGGTCATTTTTTGTTGTTTTGCTTTTGTATCCGCCATGGCTGTCAAGAGAACGGCAGGGGTATTACCACCGCATTTTTTATAAAACCGTACGATACCTTTTTCTATTGACAGTTTTTTTTCATGGGCGGTGAAAAGAGATAGCGGTATCATGTGATGCCGGACAATACAATGGATGAACTTCTGTTCATGATTGGAGAATCTCAATCTTTGCCCGATGGTCTGCGCCAGTTGAGCACTTTTTTGGGCATGACCGTAAAAGTGGCATTTACCGCGGTTATCAAAGGTTTTGGCCAGGGGTTTTCCAATGTCATGGATGAGGATTGCGCATTTGATCAGCGCAGGCCTGGTTTTTTCGATAAATCGACACATCCTGATGGAAATGTCAGGCAAAATATCTTCCGGCTTATTCAGCATGGTCTCAAGATGTTCGAAAGCGCTCATCGTATGTTCGAACACGTCAAACTGATGGTGGTCATTCTGAAAACATCCGTTTAGACGGCCAAAGCCGGGAAATACTGCAGCTAAAAGTCCGTTTTTCGCCATTTGGTTGAGATAGGGGTAAGCTGTCGATGCATCAAGCATGGTAAGAAGTTCTGTTCGAATTCGTTCGCCCGCGATGTTTTGCAACAGTTCTGCATGAACTGCTGTTAGTTCGGCGGTCCGGGGTTCGATATCGAAATTGAGGCAAGCCCCGATTCTGTAAGCCCGGATCAGCCGCACCGGATCTTTCTTAAAAATATCGTTTGACACCATGCGTACTTTTTTATCGGTGAGATCCTTAAGACCGCCAAGGCAGTCGATGATTTTTTCCGAGTGCAGGTCGTATGCAACGGCGTTGACGGTAAAATCTCTTTTTTTGAGGTCCTCTTCTATGGATGCGCCGTTTAACGACGTAATATCGAAAATCATGACGCCTGAAATCACCCTGAAAATCATCTGGCGGGATTTTCCGAGACGGACAAAATGTCCGCCGGATTGGGCAAGAATCTTCTTTGCAAATTTTTCTGGATTTCCGGAACAGGCAATGTCATAGTCGGCCGGGACCCGGCCCAGAAGAAGATCTCTGATGGAACCACCGATGATGTATGCCCCTTTTTGTTGGGGAAGGATACGTTTAATGGATTGAAGCATAAATTCTGCTTATTTTTATTTTGATTTTTCCGATATTATGTTTCATAACAGCGTAACATGAATTCAAGATCGTGGTCCAACTGAAAATTGATGATTGTCGGTAAAAAAACAAAAAGCGCTTGACAGGCAATAAATCATGATATAAATGTGTTCCATAGGATAAAAACATACCTTTTGGATCCCACCATTTGGAGAGAATGCCCAAACCTTCGAGCTAAATTCACTGAAAACTTAAATTCTTTCAATAAAGTCGACATGGATCCATTTGACATTGTGTGCTTCAACATAGCGATTACAATTCGCATATCCAATCAATAATTGACAAAGGCTTACTGCCGCGAATCATTGAGCGAATGCCTTGTTAAAGCGAGATAAAAATCTCGATATCAGGGCTAATAAACGCCTAAAGGCTTGGGAGTACGCCGGTTTAGATGACGGCGTTTAGTTTATTCAGAAACCAACATGGGTGTAATTTTTAGAGCATTGATACCATAGGAGGGACAATTTTTTAATGAACATAGTTGAGCTCAAAGAAAAAAAGATCAGCGAACTGAACATAATGGCCAAAGAGTTTAAGATTGACGGGGCCGCGGGTATGAGAAAACAGGAACTTATTTTCGCCCTGTTGCAGGCAGAAATTGAAAAAACCGGTTTGATATTCGGGGAGGGAACCCTTGAAATACTACCGGATGGATTCGGATTCTTAAGGGCGCCCAATTACAATTATCTGCCCGGGCCTGATGATATTTATGTATCTCCGTCCCAAATACGCCGTTTTAATTTAAGAACCGGAGATACGGTATCCGGACAGATACGGCAGCCCAAAGAGACGGAAAGATATTTCGCCCTTTTAAAGGTCGAAGCCGTCAACTATGAAGATCCGGAAGTAGCCAGGGAAAAAATACTCTTTGACAACCTGACGCCGCTTTATCCGGACAGAAAAATGATGCTTGAATCCGATTCTGATAATTATTCCATGAGAATCATGGATCTTCTGACGCCCATCGGTTTTGGGCAGAGAGGTTTGATCGTTTCACCCCCCAGGTCCGGAAAGACAATGCTCCTGCAGTCCATCGCCAACAGCATCAGTTACAATCATAAGGATATTATTTTGTTTGTACTCCTTATTGATGAGCGGCCCGAGGAAGTTACGGATATGGTCCGGTCCGTCGATGGGGAAGTGATCAGCTCAACCTTTGACGAGCCTGCTGAAAGACATGTTCAGGTTGCGGAAATGGTTATTGAAAAGGCCAAGCGCCTGGTTGAGCATAAAAAAGATGTCGTCATCCTGTTGGACAGCATCACCAGACTTGCGCGGGCTTACAATTCCGTTATTCCGCCCAGCGGGAAGATCCTTTCCGGAGGCGTCGACTCGAATGCGCTTCAGCGGCCGAAACGGTTTTTCGGAGCTGCCAGAAATATTGAGGAGGGTGGAAGCCTCACCATTATCGCCACCGCTCTGGTGGACACTGGAAGTCGCATGGATGAGGTCATTTTTGAGGAATTCAAAGGGACCGGGAACATGGAGATTCAACTCGATCGAAGACTTGCCGACAAACGGGTTTTTCCTGCTATTGATATTAAGAAGTCCGGGACTCGTAAAGAAGAGCTCCTCCTGTCCCAGGAAATATTGAATCGGGTATGGATCTTAAGAAAACTGCTGTCTTCATTAAATCCTGTTGACAGTTTAGAATTTTTGCTTGATAAAATGAACGGAACCAAGGATAATAAAACTTTTCTGGATTCAATGAATACCTAAGATAAAGGAGGGTTGAAACAATATATGAAAGCGAATATTCATCCGGAGTATGCGGTAACAACCATAAAATGCGCTTGTGGAAATGTACTTGAAGTCGGATCGACGAAATCAGATATCCGTGTGGAAATCTGTTCGAAATGTCATCCTTTTTTCACCGGCAAACAGAAACTTATTGACTCCGCAGGTCGAATCGAGCGTTTCCGCAAGAAATACGAAAAATTTCAGGATCAGTAAACTGCCCATTCACCCTTTCCGGTAAGCCCCGTTGTTCAAACGGATCAGTGATGGGCAGTTTATATTTGTAGCGACATTCCCGTTTGGACATAATATATAACATTCTGAAATTAAATATAAATACCAGACTAAGCCATGTATGACAGACTGACAGGTGTGGAAGAGCGCTTTTCGGAGGTTGAAAAGCTTTTAAGCGATCCCAAGATTCTTCAGGATCGGGAAGCCTATCAAAAATATACAAGGGAACATGCCGATCTCGGCAAAATTGTATCGGTTTTCAGAAAGTACAAACAGACGATAACAGAGCTCGATGAAAGCATGGAGTTGTTAAGGGACAAAGATCCGCAGATCAAAGAGATGGCTCGGGATGAAGTCGATGCTCTGACGCTCAAAAAAGAAGACCTCGAAAAGAATCTTAAAAAGCTGCTTTTACCCAAAGATCCCAATGATGATAAAAATGTTATCATTGAAATTCGGGCCGGCACCGGCGGCGAGGAGGCCGGACTGTTTGTCAGCGATCTTTACAGAATGTATTTCAAATATGCGGAACTCAAGAGCTGGAAAGTCGAGGTCTTGAGCCATCATGCCACCGGAATCGGCGGTTTAAAGGAGATCATTGCCCTGATCCACGGCAAGGGGGCTTACAGTTTCTTAAAATATGAAAGCGGCATTCATCGTGTTCAGCGTGTTCCGGAGACCGAGGCCCAGGGACGGATACACACGTCGGCGGTTACCGTTGCGGTTTTGCCCGAAGCAGAAGAAGTTGAAGTTCATATCGATCCCGGAGAAATTAAAGTCGATGTATATCGATCCACCGGGCCGGGCGGGCAGAGCGTAAACACCACCGATTCTGCGGTACGTATTACCCATCTTCCCACCGGCATTGTGGTGACATGCCAGGATGAAAAATCCCAGTTGAAAAATAAGAACAAGGGAATGAAGGTTCTTCGCGCCCGCATTCTTGATCGTATGACAACAGAGCAAAACGAAAAAAGATCCCAAGAGCGCAAAAGCCAGATCGGAAGTGGTGACAGAAGCGGAAGGATAAGAACCTACAATTTTCCCCAGGGGAGAGTCACCGACCACAGGATCGGGCTTACGCTTTACAGACTGGAGTATATTTTGCAAGGTGAAATCGATGAAATCATAGAATCGCTTATTACCTATTATCAGACCCAGGCATTACAGAATGCAGAATCAGCAGGCGTCCATTGATGCTGAATGGACCATCATAAAACTCCTCAAGTGGACCACGTCCTATTTTAATTCCCACGGTATTGACAGACCCAGGGTTGAAGCCGAGATCCTTCTTTCCCATGCATTGAAATTACAAAGAATAGAGTTGTATTTAAGATACGACCAGCCGCTTTACGTCGAAGATCTGAAGCGGTTCAAAGAACTCATTAAAAGGCGCGTCAACAGAGAACCGGTTGCATATATTGTAGGGATCAAAGAATTTTGGTCTATGGATTTTGCGGTGACGAGAGATGTGTTGATTCCAAGACCCGAGACCGAGTTTCTGGTTGAAGCCGCACTGGATCTTTTGCCCGCAGCATCAGCGTCTGATCCTGCCGTGATGCCGAAGCGCATATTGGAACTGGGAACCGGATCAGGGGCTGCTATTTTGGCCATCGCCTCAAATAGACCCGGCCATCGATTCTTTGCGACGGATCGAATATGGGCTGCCGTCCGGTCGGCCAGGGAAAATGCTGTCCGTCATGGTCTTGAAAACTCGGTGGAATTGATTTGTGCGAACTGGCTTGAGCCCTTTAATCCCCAGCGGTGCAAATTTGATATGATCATTTCAAATCCGCCGTATGTTCCAAGCCGGCTGATTGGCGGTCTTCAGCCTGAAATTACGGAATATGAACCGATCTCCGCTCTTGACGGCGGTGAAGACGGTCTTTTATGTTTAAAACATATTATCCGCCATGCGCATTTTTATCTTCGAACGCAGGGATACCTTTTGCTGGAAATCGGCCATGATCAAAAAAATAATGTTGAGAGGATTGCCGATCAATGTGCCACATACGAACATATCGTGTGTACCAAGGATTACAGCGGATATGATCGCATCATCCAAATGCGGAAGAAATAAAAAAATTATTGCGCATCAAATTTTAATTTGTTATATAAATTCGTTTACGTAGAACGCACGCCCTTTGACCTGTTTCCCGGTGCCGCGTTTTTGACGTGGTTGGAAACAGGGTGGATGGGGGCGGTGGAAAAAACCAACCAAAAAGGGAGAAAAAATGGCTTACATTACAATGAAGGAACTCCTTGAAGCAGGAGTGCATTTTGGTCATCAGACCCGGCGATGGAATCCCAAGATGAAACCATACATCTTCGGGGCCAGGAACGGCATCTATATCATCGATCTTCAGAAGACCGTTCGAATGTTTAGAAAAGTCTATGATTTTATAGCCGATACCGTCGCATCAGGCAAATCGATTCTTTTTGTAGGAACTAAGAAGCAGGCGCGAGACTCGATCTATGAGGAATCGAACCGATGCGAAATGTTTTACGTTCACAACCGGTGGCTCGGCGGAATGTTGACGAATTTTCAGACGATCAGAAAAAGTATCGATCGGCTCAACTACCTCAATACCATCGTGAACGATGAATCCATCAATCTCTTTCCAAAAAAAGAGAGACTGAAACTCAAAAAAGAACGAGTGAAACTCGACAGCAATCTTGGCGGAATTCGGACCATGAACGGACTTCCGGGGGCGATCTTCGTTGTTGATCCTAAAAATGAGGCCATTGCCGTCCGCGAGGGAAAAAGACTGGGAATACCGATTGCCGCCATTGTGGATACAAACTGTAACCCGGATGAAATCGATTATGTGATTCCGGGAAATGATGATGCCATCCGCGCCATTCGGTTAGTTACCTCCAGAATCGCTGATGCCTGTATTGAAGGCAAAGCTCGACTGGAAGAAAAACAGCAGGCCCAGTCCGATAAAGAAGTTGAAGACGTATCCGTTGTAACCGCTGTCGCTGCCGATTTAAAACCAGGAGAACGAAGGGTTATTTCAGACGGTACGAACGGTCCTGTGGTCGAAATTATCAAAAAGACAACATCTTCGACCCATCAAGATGCTGAAAGCAATAAATATTCTGATGATGATGATTTGCAAGAAGATTCGGAAGCAGAAAAATCTGGAGAATAGAGATGTCTACAATTAATGCTAAAACAGTGATGCAGCTCCGGGAAAAGACCGGAGCCGGAATTATGGATTGTAAAGAGGCACTGACCGAATGTAACGGCGATATGGATTCAGCGGTTGACTTTTTAAGAAAAAAAGGTTTGGCAATTGCCGCCAAACGGGCCGGCAGAGCCATGACGGAAGGCGTGATACAGTCTTATATTCATATGGACAGCAAACTCGGAGTGTTGGTGGAAGTAAATTGTGAAACGGATTTTGTTGCCAAGAACGACGATTTTAATGCCTTCGCCAAAAATCTTGCAATGCATATTGCGGCGACCAATCCTGTCGCCATTCGACAGGAAGACGTTCCCGAAGAAGTGATTAATAAAGAAAAAGAAATATATCGCGCGCAAGTCCTTGAGATGGGGAAACCCGAAAAAGTAGCGGACAAGATCGTGGACGGAAAACTACAAAAATATTTCAAAGAGAACTGTCTGCTGAACCAATCCTATGTTCGTGATCCTGATATGACCATCGAAGACCTTTTAAACGATATGATTGCCAAGATCGGTGAAAATATTTCAATCAAGCGGTTTGCAAGATTCAGAATCGGGGAGTAAAGATATTGGCAACATGTCGATATAAGAGGATTTTAGTAAAATTGAGCGGAGAAGCTCTGATGGGCGATCAGAGCTTTGGAATCAGCCCCGATATGATACAATATGTGGCTGAAGAGATCCGTTCGGTATTTGACTTGGGAGTTCAGATCGCTGTTGTTGTCGGCGGCGGCAATATTTTTAGAGGAATTGCCGCCTCCTCGTATGGGATGGATCGGGTATCCGCCGATAGAATGGGAATGTTGGCCACCGTGATCAACAGCCTGGCTTTGCAAGATGCTCTGGAAAAAAAGGATGTGATCACCCGCGTTCAAACCGCCATTTCCATGCATGAAGTGGCCGAACCCTTTATCGTACGAAGGGCCATTCGACACCTGGAAAAAGGACGGGTCGTGATATTTGCGGCCGGAACCGGCAATCCCTATTTTACGACCGATACCGCCGCAGTGCTCAGGGCACAGGAGATACACGCTGAAATCCTGATGAAGGCCACGAAGGTCGACGGTCTTTACGATTCCGATCCCCTTGTAAAGAAAGACGCTAAATTTATAAAGAAAATCAGCTATATGGAGGTCATTGAAAAACAACTTCACGTGATGGATATGACGGCAATTTCTCTGGCAATGGACAACCATCTTCCCCTGGTTGTTTTTAGTTTGTCAAAGAAGGGGAATATTAAAAAGGTGGCATGCGGGAAAGCCGTGGGGACCCAGATAACCAATTGAGAGCCAGGGTTGCAAAACCGATCGCAAATTAAACCGATTTAACATTCAAATGGTGAGAGGGACACACTAAATCGAGGATAAGCCCATGATAGAATCGATATATCAGGAAACCAGAGAGAGTATGACAAAATCCATCGATGCACTTAAAAGTGATTTAAAAAAAATCAGAACAGGACGTGCCTCTCTTTCGATTCTGGATGACATCCGGGTGAATTACTACGGCACCTTGACTCCCTTAAACCAGATGGCATCTCTGTCCATCCCCGAAAGCCGAATGATCGCCATTCAACCCTGGGACGTGTCCGTCATTAAAGAAGTCGAAAAAGCAATATTGAAATCCGATCTCGGTTTAACACCTTCAAATGATGGAAAGATGATACGGATCTCCATTCCGCCGCTGACCGAAGAGAGAAGAAAACAACTTGTCAAGACGATATATAAAAAGAGCGAAGAACACAAGGTCTCGATACGAAACGTCAGGCGAGATGCCAACGATTTGTTAAAGAGTTTGAAAAAGGATGGCGAAGTTTCTGAAGATGATGCTTTCAAGGGCCAAGACCGGATCCAGAATATAACAGACGAGTATATCAAGATCGTCGATGATGTCTGTAAAGAAAAAGAGAAAGAGATCCTTGAATTCTAATCTATCTTCATCCGCCGGCACAGATCTTGACCCTCAAAACCTGCCGGCCCATATCGCCGTAATTATGGATGGCAACGGCCGGTGGGCTAAAAAGCGCTTTTTAAATCGGATTAAAGGCCACGAGAAGGGTTCCGAGGCAGTACGGACCGTCGTTCGTACGTGTCGTGAAATCGGCATTCGCGTTTTGACTTTGTATGCCTTTTCCACTGAAAACTGGCAGCGACCCCAAAGCGAAATTATCGCTCTGATGGCCCTCCTTAAGAAATTCCTCATATCCGAACGAAAAGAGATGGTGGATAACAACATCCGGCTAAATGCCATCGGACAGATCGAGCGTTTACCGGAAGATGTACGGCAGGAGCTGCATCGCTCCATCAGGCTGACAGAAAAAAATAACGGTATGATCCTTAACCTGGCCCTGAGCTACGGCGGCCGCGCCGAGATTGTAAAGGCGGTCAAGGAGATCGCCCAGGATATCAAAACCGGTGACATAGATGCTGATTCGATTACACCCGAGCTCATTTCAAAACATCTGTATACCCAAAAGATACCTGATCCGGATCTTCTGATCAGGACCAGCGGAGAGATGCGGATCAGCAATTTTCTTTTGTGGCAAATCGCCTATACGGAAATATGTGTGACCGATACGCTGTGGCCGGATTTCGGTAAAGACGAGTTGCTGCAAATTCTTAAAAATTATCAAGAGCGTGAAAGAAGATTCGGCAAAGTCGAACAATAGCCTTATTATTATATCGAAACCCCGTTCCTCTGCGCTAAATTAGAGATTAATGGCTCTGCTTTGGAGTTTTGTGCCTAAAATCACAAATTCCAAGCACCAAATTACAAATAAATCATAAATACCAATATTTAATGACCAAAACCTTCCAGAACAAGACGTTGTTTGGATTTTCGAATTTTGGTCTTTGGGATTTGTTTGATATTTGTGGTTTGATATTTGCAATTTCAATAATCCGATGAACTTCAGACAAAGCAAATCCTCTCTGAGGATAACCAAAGCCCGGTTCTCTGGGCCAAGACTTTTACAATCATGCATTTGAAACGATGGATCACCGCTATCATCCTCGTTCCCCTTCTGATTTTACTCATCGGCTTCGGGGGGACATTGTGGCTTGCTGTTGTCATCAATGTCGTATGTTTGTTGGCGTTGTGGGAATATTTTCGTATTGTGCCCATAAACGATCGCAGCATACTTGCGATGAGTTTTCGGCTGTTGGCACTTGTCACGGCAACGGCGGTTATCTGGTCGGCATATTTTCATTCCATTGATGCGCTTTTAGACATTATTGTTCTCAACGTCATATGTTCCGCCATGGTCTCTGTTTTCAAGTTCAAGTCGGATCCATCGGTCTGCGAAATGGTTTTTAAGCAGGTCGTCGGCGTAATCTATGTGGCGATTTTTCTTTCATATCTCCTGCTGATCCGAAACGGCCGCGACGGTGAACTCTGGATATTTTTACTATTGATCGTTGTATTCATAGGAGACACCGGAGCATACTATGTGGGATCCTATTTGGGGCGGCACAAGCTTTGTCCGAGTGTAAGTCCCAATAAAACCGTTGAGGGGGCTTTGGGAGGACTTTTCGCAGGACTGGGCGCGGGCGCTGTGTATAAATCCTTTTTGCTGCCCCTGTTGCCATGGAGTCTGAGCCTTTTGTTTTTTGTCTGCATCAGCATAGCCGGCCAGATGGGGGATCTTTTTGAGTCTCAATTAAAGCGGGTTGCCCGCATAAAAGACTCCGGGACGTTGCTTCCGGGGCACGGCGGGGTCCTCGATCGGATTGATGCCTTGCTGTTTGCCGCGCCCGTGGCGTATATGTTTAAAGTATATCTGTTCAGCGGCTAATCGATTTCAGGATCAATTCATATTCATAATACGGTTGTCATGAAAAACCTTTCCATATTGGGATCGACAGGATCCATCGGCTGCAATGCTCTTGAAATTGTTAATATGTTTCCAGAGCGATTCACCGTAAAAGCCCTTGCTGCCAAAGACAATGTTTCCGTGCTGGCCGACCAGATTTCAAGATTTCGCCCTGAAATAGCGGTGGTTTTTGATGAAGCCGCCGCCGCTCAGCTTAAAAGCGCCGTGCCGGAAGGTACCGGCGTTGACATCCTATACGGAGAAGACGGTTATCACGCGGCGGCTTCCCATGCAGCTGCCGATCTGGTTATTGTGGCCATGGTGGGGGCGGCAGGCCTGATGCCGACCCTTTCGGCCGTCGCCGCCAGAAAAAACATTGCCCTGGCAAATAAGGAAACCCTTGTCATGGCCGGTGACAGCGTTATCGAACTGGCAAAAATAAACCAGGTCACCATTTTGCCGATAGACAGTGAGCACAGCGCAATTTTTCAATGTATAGAGGGCAATCGTAGAGAAGATCTGAATAAAATCTTTCTTACCGCTTCAGGGGGTCCGTTTTTAAATTTGCCGGACAGGGAATTTGAAAAAATTAAACCCAAAGATGCCCTGAATCATCCAAACTGGAAAATGGGGAAAAAAATCAGCGTTGATTCGGCAACGTTGATGAATAAAGGTCTTGAAGTCATAGAGGCCAAATGTCTATTTGATGTTTCCCAGGAGAGGATCGAGGTTGTCATCCATCCGCAAAGCGTGGTTCACTCCATGGTTTCTTTTAAAGACGGGACGGTCATGGCACAGCTCGGGATTCCCGACATGAAAGCAGCCATTGCTTATGCCATGTCCTATCCGGAGAGACTGGCCTTAAAACAACCGGAACCGGATTTTGCCCGCATTGGCAAATTAACCTTTGAGAAGCCTGATGTGAAAAAATTTCCTTGTCTTGCATTGGCTTACAATGCCTGTGAAGCCGGAAAGACCCTTCCGGCAGTGCTGAACGCCGCCAACGAAATGGCCGTGGCGGCTTTTTTGAAAAAACGGATATCGTTTGTCCATATACCTGAGATCATAAAAAAAACAATGGAAAACCATGTCCTTGTCCCTTCCCCGACCATCGGCGATATCCTTGAGGCCGACCAATGGGCCAGAGGCAAAGCCATGGAACTGATTAATGCGTTAAAATCCTAATCGGTCGTGAACAAAAGGGGATAGATGTTTTGTGTGTTTGATTTACAGTTGAGATCCGCATTGGGCTTTGCTGTTATGGTTTGTTTGTGATAATGTATTTTGGACAAGACCTTAATGGGTGTCCTTCCATAAATTTAGAAATATTAAAGAGACATTATGAGCGTGAGTATATTTGCATTGGTCGTCGTTTTGGGCGTACTGATCACTTTCCATGAACTGGGCCATTTCCTTGTCGCCCGATTGCTGGGGGTGGGGGTTGAGCGATTTTCTTTGGGTTTTGGACCCAAAATCGTCGGCAAAACCATCGGCATCACCGAGTACCGGATTTCCGCCATACCCCTTGGCGGATATGTCAAGATGGTCGGCGAAGCGCCGGACAGCGAATTGGACCCTTCGGAGATCCCCCTCTCATTTACACATAAGCATGTTTTTAAACGGATTTTGATCGTCGCGGCCGGTCCTTTTTTTAATATTCTTTTGGCGCTCATCATATTCTTTACTATCTTTCAATTTTT
>JBAUWG010000379.1:0-4646 GCA_049583675.1 Desulfobacterales bacterium
AAAAAGGGGTTTATATGACGGTTCGAGTCAACTACCACCCGCGAAGCGGATGGCTTGAATTTGTCCGCCGCTTTATGGCGGACAAAGGCAAAAGCACGTCAGTGCTTTCGAGGTTGAACTTGCATCCGGGTGCAAAGCATCCGGTTTGTTTTGCAAGAATCATATCCATGCTGATCTTCGCGCTCGTATGGTGCCAGACCATCCCGTGCATGATTACGCGTTCGGAAGCCGGAACCAGTGCTCTCGAGCAGTTACTTGATATTTTTGAGAAAAGAGGCGCCATAAGCCCACAGGAGGCAAATTCCATAAGACAGGCTATTTCAGAAGAAGAAAAAGATCTTTCAAAAGTCAAACAGGAACTGGAAGCAAAGGAAAAGTATTTAATCGAACGCGAACGTATTCTTGAAGAAAGAGAGACGACCATCGGCGCCAAAGAAATCACCCCTTCGGAAAAAGTGAAAACAACCGAGACCGGACCTGGGACCCCCACACAGACGGCCACCCATGAGATGGAAAAAAGCGATCAGCAAGAACCGACATCTATTCCACTTGAAGCCCGTTACAAAGGCGGTTTCTGCCTGTCCGCGCCGGATGAAAAGATGGTTTCGCTTTGCATTGGCGGATTGCTGCAGGCGGATTATCGATATTTTAAATATGATAACGAAGATCCTGACAAGAACGGATTTGACCTTCGGCGCGTGCGGATGCTCCTCAAAGGATCCATGCTGCATCACTTTGATTATAAATTCGAATACGAATTTGAGGGTGCCGGAAGCCGGCGTCTCCTTGATGCTTATGTCGATGCAAATTTTATTAAAGAAGCTTCTTTTCGCGTGGGACAGTTTAAAACACCTTTCAGCTTTGAGTGGCTTACCAAGGATAAAAATTTAGTCTTCGCAGAAAGGTCTATGGGTGATTATCTGACGCCCGGAAGAGATTTGGGCGTGATGGCTCACGCTTCGTTGTGGCAGGACGCCATCAACTATGGGATCGGACTGTTTAACGGCGACGGCGTGGACGACTCGACAACAGGCGATGAAGATTCTCCTGCGTGGGTGGGCCGACTGGTTGTTTCACCCTTTAAGAACTCTAAAACGCCGGTATTGGAACACTTGCAATTAGGAGGGTCTTTCAGCTACGGGAAGATTGACCGCACCAACGTGAATATCGCGGTGAAAACAACGGGACTCACCACGTTTTTTGATGTGGCCTCGTCCGCCAAGTTCAACATTATAAGGGATGCCGATGCCCGTACCCGCTATGGCGCCGAGTTGGCATGGGCATACGGTCCGTTGCTCTTGAGCGGCGAATATTTCCGGCTCGATTTCAATGACATAACCACAAGCGCCGATCAGTTTGATGTTCAACTCGATGACTACTACATTTCCCTATTGTGGATGATTACCGGTGAAAATCCCGTTATTGCAAATGGCATAATGCAGCCCATCATACCCCGTCAAAACATCTGGAATGGGGGATGGGGAGGAATCGGCCTTGCCATACGATATGATGTGTTCGAGGCCGACAACTCGGTTTACGACAACTTGATCATTGCGGGAAATTCGGTGGCGGAAGCAAAAGCATACTCGGTTGCTTTGAACTGGTTTCTGGACCCTTATGCCAAGTTCATTGTTGATTTTACCAGGACCCGGTTTGATCAACCCTTGCTTATCTCCCGCGATCCGATCAACGGGACGGCAATTTACAGTGAACAGGAAGATGTCGTCACAACACGTTTTCAATTTGGATTCTAGGAGGGGGGGGGTTATGAAGAAACAAACGATGCTTATGGGGGTTCTCTTTCTGATCATGGTGATCGCATCGCCGGGCTTTGCCGCCTATCACCATGAAGGAGAAAATGATTCGGACAAATTTATTTCGGTGTACCCGGACAAAGCAGGTACAAAGCTGGACCATTGCGCACTCTGCCACAGCGGCGGACAGTACACAAACAACAAAGGTGCGTTGGTAAGCCTTGGCAGTTGTCAATGGTGCCACTATTCCTATGGCTATGACGCCGGCGGTAACATATTGAGCACTATGAACGCTTACGGCAAGGCCTACCATGATAACGGGAGGAATGTGGCTGCGATAAGGGCCATCGAGAATATCGACTCGGATGAAGACGGCTACTCGAATATTCAAGAAATCGATGCCGCCAGATACCCCGGCAATGATGCCGATGATCCCGGTAAGATTACCGCGCCGTTTCGTATCTACACAAAGGCACAACTTAAGGCCTTGGGAAACCACACCCAATTTCTTCTCATGAACACCTCTCGTTCCGGTGATTCTTATGCCGAATATACGGGAGTTCCCATGCAAGATCTATTGGAGAATGCCGGTATACTTCCCAATGCGACCGGCATTCTCGTCTATGCCCCGGATGGCTGGTCCCAGTACCATCCTATAGAGGCAGATCCCGACCCGGAGCTGTATCATGTGAACGGCACCTATCCCAACGCTGTTTACTATTACACCGCCGAAGCCGATGTGGCGCTTAATCCTTCGGTTGGATGGTGCGATTACAGCGCCCCCTCATGCCAGGGTCGAAAACCCATGGATCCCATTGTAAACAGCAATGGACTTAAAATGATTTTGGCGTACGCGCGTGAAGGGCAAAACATGGACCCCGGAATATTGAATTCAGACAACAAACTGGACGGGGAGGGCCCATACAGAGTTGTCCCGCCCCAAAAAAATCCCAATCCACCGGATCAGTCCAGTACGGCCGAAGACCAAAATGTCACCTGGCCTTATGATTTTGACTGGGACCACAATGCCGGCGCTTCATCCCGGACAGTCACGATCATCAAAGTAGAGCCGTTGCCTGAAGGGACAACGGATATAGATGTGCTGGAGGCTGGATGGGCCTTCGTCGATCAAGATAAAATCATCGTTTACGGTGCCATAAACGGCGCGGATTCCAACGGAAACGGGGTTCTGGACAGCGAGGAAGCTGATGGGACAAAAGATTTTGACGGAGACGGGACCCCTGATTACATGGAATCAGATTGTGCAAGGATTTGCCAGGCGAACGGCGGAGAAAAGGTCTTTCTGCATACATCGGCAGGCGCTTTGGCAAACATTCAATCGTTGAATGCGGATGATCCCGCCATTCCCCAGAATGGAAAACCCGACATGGATTTTCCTTACGCAACGGTAAAGTTTGATATTACCGGCCTCGCTCCAGGACAGACCGTTAGCGTAACGATGGCGTTTCCGGGTGATATACCCGTAACGGCACGATATTATAAGATCGATCCCGTCAATGGGTGGCATGAAGTGCCTTTTGGAGACAATGATGGCGACAATACCATCACGTTAACCCTCACAGACGGCGATCCGGCTACGGATGCAGATGGGCAGCAAAATGGAACCATATCGGATCCCGGTGCCATCGCGCTCTCTTCGCAACCCTTGTCATCTCCATCGGCGGATACCGGAAGTGGTGGCGGTTGCTTCATTGTTACAGCAGCTTATGGTTCTTTAATGGAGCCGCAGGTTAAATTGTTGCGGGATTTTCGTGATAAATTCCTTCTCAACAACGCGTTGGGCAAATATTTTGTGCGAAATTACTACACATATTCACCGCCTATTGCTGACTTCATTGCAAAACACGGCAGTCTTAAAGCAATGGTGCGAGTCAGCTTATTACCTATTGTGGGAATGAGTTGGGTGGCTTTAAAGCTGGGGCTGCTTCTCACAGCAGGGCTCTTCCTCTGTTTCACCATCGGAACGATCGGACTTCTCAGCTTATGGAGGAAAAGCAAAAAAGATTAAACAGCATTTAATTATCGGATACTAAAGGCAGAGTCATATAGACTCTGCCTTTTTTTATGGAAATCCTCATTTATTTCAATTTCAAAAAAAGAGTGGATTTTCTTTTGTGTCAAATTTTTGTCGGTCCATGATTTATTGCACATATCAACCGGTTATTCAACAACTCAAGAAAAAAAATATCCCTGGCTTGTCAAATATTACCTGCCCTTGAATTTGCCCGCGCCATCCTTTAAACGGCATAACCAACTAATATTAATAGAATTATTAAAGATCATTTAGTGTGGCATTCTTTTTGCTATCATTCATTCATAAATTTATCTTAACTACGGCATAAAGGACAGGATTATTACAGCGCATAGATATAAAAACCGGATCGGTCTCATCGCTTTCATTTTGGTTTTCTTTACGATATTTGTCTCGCGCCTGTCCGCCGCACAGTACAGTCATACCTATACCTTTGAAGCTCCTGAAGTCATCACCCTTTCCAATGGCCGACAAATGTTGAAGATGAAAGACACCCGACAGAAAGATGATACTGTCGGCTATCCCATTCTTCCGGTGAAGACATCTAAACTTTTCATTCCCCCAGACGAAAAAGTCGTGTCAACCAAGATACGATGCGGCGCATTAAACACCATCGAAGGATCGTACAACATCCAGTATGTGACCACACCGCAACCCACCATGGATGAAAAACCCGCCGCTGTCGAAAAACCGGCTTCTGAAATTTATGATGCCAATGAACTGTATCCTTCAAATATTTATCATCTCAGGAAACCGCAATTTTTAAACGGCGTAAAAGTCGTATTGATCGACTTGATGCCTGTCCTCTACAATCCGGTTGAGGGCCGATTGAAATACTA
>JBAUWG010000380.1:0-7168 GCA_049583675.1 Desulfobacterales bacterium
GTCGAACTCGCATGCCTGACTAATAATAATCGGACCGGCGCCGATGATGAGAATCTTATGTATGTCTGTGCGCTTGGGCACTTTAGCTCACTTTCAACTTTAGCTCATCTTTCGCTATCTTTGTGGCGGAATGATCCAGAATCATGTTCTTGAATTCTTCAAACATATGCCTTGCGTCATGGGGGCCGGGAGATGCTTCCGGATGATATTGGGCGGTGAAAATCGGGTATTTTTTATGTCTGAATCCTTCCAGGGTATTATCGTTTAAATTGATATGCGTGATTTCGATTTCTTTTTGATTCAAACTATCGGTATCCACGGAAAATCCATGATTTTGGGATGTTATCTCGATCTTTCCCGTCAAAAGGTTTTTTACCGGCTGGTTGGCGCCCCGATGGCCGAATTTGAGTTTAAAGGTTTTTCCGCCTAATGCAAGTCCTAATAGTTGATGCCCGAGGCAGATGCCGAATATGGGCGCGTATCCGATAAGGTTTTGGATGGTTTCGACGGCATAGGTCAATGGCTCGGGGTCTCCGGGACCGTTGGACAAAAAAATACCATCGGGCGACATGGTCTTTATCGTATCGGCGTCGGTATCCGCCGGTACAACGACAATTTCAAACCCATGGGATTCCAGGCATCTTAAGATATTGTATTTAATTCCATAATCAAAGGCCACCACCGAGTGTTTTTCCCCTTTGAATTTCCAGATATCCTCATTTAGAGATTTTTTGTCGGCTTCCATAAAAACCGGCATTCCGTTGCGCCAATAATACGGAATACGGCTGCTGATGTTTTTGACCAGGTCTTGTCCGACCATGCTCGGAAGGTTTCTGGCCTGTTTGACACAAGACTCTGGATCGAGATTTTCGGTGGAAATAAATGCCCGCATGGCCCCGATTTTTCGAATGTGCCGGGTTAAGGCGCGGGTATCCAGCTCTTCGACCCCGAGTATATTCTGGGTTTTAAGGTAATCCGATAAGGATGATACGGCCCTGTAATTGCTGAAAAAGCGCTGGTATTCCCTAACCAGGAATGCGGATACCTGGATCTTATCTGATTCGACATCCTCTTGATTCACGCCGTAGTTGCCGATGAGCGGATAGGTCATTGCCACCATTTGACCAGCGTAAGACGGATCGGTCAAAACTTCCTGGTAGCCGGTCATGCTGGTATTGAACACGATTTCACCCCCGGTTTCACCCGGGCCGGTAAAGCTTCGGCAAGGAAAGGTCCGTCCGTCTTCAAGGGCTAAAATTGCTTTCATAACCATCTCCAATTAACACATTGAGTCAGCAAATCAATAGAATTATGCCCGGATCATGATAAATAAGGCCGGTATAAAATACCGGCCCTCCCCCATGATGGCATGCTGCTCATTTATCCAACTTATTCAGTTTTAAAAAATCTGGTCCTTTGAGTCAAGCCTGTCCCGTAATGCGTGAGTCAGAATTCTTTGGCCCCGTCGTGGGCTATAATGTTCAAAATTTCAAATCTCAAGCACCAAATCCCAAACAAATTTCAAATTCCAATATCCAATGACCAAAATCTTTAAAACATTGTTTGGATTTTGGAATTTTGGTCATTGGGGTTTGCCTGCCCTGTTAAATAAATCGAAGATTTAATGCAAAGCATTATTTAACAGGGTAAAATATCTGGGATTTGGTATTTGGGATTTCAATCCGAAACGATCAACAGCTCAAACCCCATGGGAGGATAACCAAAACCAGGCCCTCTGGGCTCGAATTTTTTATGTCTACGCGGATTTCCGTTGTTCTCCGTTCTGCCAGTCTTCGCCCCATTCTTCGACGCCGGCGGATTCCTTGGCCAGAACATCGAGTCTCACGGCCTGAACTTTTCGATACACTTGGGTGTAATCTTTTTTCCGTCCATTCACCGTCAACAGGTCATTTTCGACGGAGATGCCGAAAAGTCTTTCATTTTCTTTGAGATACGGCAAAATAAGTTCCCAATCCGCAGGGCTCAAAGCAACGAACTCACCGCCGTTTAACTGATCGATCACGACCTTCTGACCGGGATCCCTTAAATAAATGGCGCCGCCTGAAGCCAACGAGAAAAGGTTGGATCCGGGATAGGGGGTGGATTGGTCGATGACATCTGCGTTGTCGTCAAATTCGATCCCGTTGAGGATGACAAACCCGCCGCCCTTCAGGGGATCGCCGGCCATAAACGATTCCGCCAGATAATCGAGGCAGGTGCCGTTGATGACCACCCTGGGATGACCGACGGCGTTGATCAACGGCCGGCCGGCGGCGTTGCCCATTATATAGACTTCTCCGCCTTTGGCGCCGTACATGAATGTCTGCCCCACATCGCCGTAAATAACCAGCTTACCGCGTTTCATAATTTGGCCCAGTTGATCCTGTGCATTTCCATGAACATATATTTCCAACCCATCGATCCCCGAAGCCAGATAATCTCCGGAGCTGTCATAGACATCGATTCTTACGCCGTCGGAATCTTTGGACAGGCCGCAACCGCAAAAGCGCTGTCCTTTATAGCCATAACAAATGAACCGTTTCCACCCCTTTTGAAAGGCGTCACAAATTAATCTTGCATCGCAGCCTTTTCCTTCGGGCGAAAATTCCCGGGCATTGATCACCAGAATGTTTTCGTCGTTTCGGGGAACACGCAGTGTATTGCGTTTTTCAAAATCAATGTAACAATATCGTCCGGATGCATTTTGATCCAGATCCGGCGATGCATCGAAAATTGACGTCAGTCTCTCTTTGATGATTTGCAGTATGTTGCTGCGCTTTTTGTCTCCGAGAGCAAAACGACGATCCATGAGATGGGTCAAAATTTCGATGGCTTTGCTTTTGGCATCATCGTTGCTTCCAGCCGCCTTTTCGAGTTCTTTGGTCAAGTGTTTTACGGATGCGTAATCCCAGTGCGCCATCTTCTGGCGACAGTATCGCTTTAAATCCGTCAGATCGTCATTGGCCAGTTCTTTTTTCAGGGTCCGGGTGATATCTTCGGCACTTTTCGGCAACAAGATTTCCGGTGTGATCTTGTACGGTTTCTGATGCGACGGCGTGGTGACAACGTCACCGAATTTGTTGGTGCAGGTCAGTTTTTTAGATCCGTCTCCTTTGCCGGCATCGTTGACGGTAAAAATAAACGTACCGCCGTCTGTTGCGCTGCCGCCCCGGGCGTTCCAGTATTTGTCGGCGATGGGACAAAAACGGCTGTCCTCTGCGGCAATGCTCTGCAGCGTGGCATCAATGGCTTGCTTTTCCGAGCAGATGAGACCGATCTGAACGTCTTGTTCCTGCAAGGCAAATACCTGGGGGCGTAGCATGGACGTATCGGTAATGCCGATCAACTGGAAATAATTTTTATACGGGTTATTCCGTGCGATGATAAAAAACCAGGGGCCGTCAGGGGATGCATGGATGTGGGCAGACTGGATGTACCGGTAAATGTGCTGCTTTTCGGGTGGCAGCAAATCGAAATCGTATTCCGAAGTGGGCGCCAGGGCTTCGATGATGTACTCCATGGGATATTCGAATGTTCGATTGAATAGGTCGAGCAGCAGGACCGAGACCTCGGTGTCGGTTAAAAACTGAGGGAAAATGTTGTGCTGCTTCAAGTATTCACCCACGGCATGGTAGTTGGCAAAGTCGCCGTTGTGGACCAGTGCTTCATCCAAACCGCTGAAAGGATGCGCACCGCCGGGATGCCAGACCCTTCCTTTGGTGGGGTAACGTTGGTGGGCGATCCATCCATGGGCCCTAAAATTTTCCAGCCGGTAGTATTCGGTGACCTGCTCGGCATAGCCCACGATTTTCAGAATCATCATATTCCGGCCGTGGGACAAAACAAAGGCTTGTTTTTCGCCTAAGGACGCGTAAAATTTTTGGTTCAATCGAAATGAATTCTGGTAAATGAATTCATCTTCAGCCCGACCGGGGTCCAGATTCTGAAAAGCGTTGTCGGTAACAAAGCGATCCAGGACATCCGGTTTTACGCGAACAAAATAACGCCAAACATCGGGCGGCTTGACATCCAAGCCTTTGACATCCCGGTAGTCATCCAGCGTGGTAAGACGCTCGGCCTTATGGATGTCCATAAAAGGCAAAATGTTCGATGCTTCTACATCCGGTCGGGATTTAGGATCGAGCAGGGCGACCTGAAGCAGATAATGCGTATCCAGAATCTTTTGACTGACCCCCAAATCCTCTGCGGAGAGTCCCACTGCGGCAATGCCGCCGCCTTTGCCGTTTCCCCGGTTATGCATCTGGACCGAAGGTTCATAAATGTGGCGGCCGCGAATAGGGATGGATGAAATAAAGCCGGTGACACCGCATCCTCCCTCTTCGGCCGGCTTTTTGGAAGGGGTTTCGTTGTGGGGCAGGCGGGCCCGGGAATCGAGTATATTTTTAATTTTTGAATCCATACCGTGAAACATTTTCAATACCTTTTTTATTCAATCAATATTTTGAGACCTTGGAAAAATGTTCAATTTGGTTCAAGTCCAAGGCAGGCGAAAATTTTAACCACAGACATACATGAAGTATTTCGAGGATTAAAATTTGAGCCTAACGCCGGAATTGGGCCAAAGGGGATGTTTTTCAAAGGTCTCATATTATGAGTTCTTCATCCGGCGCCGGTTGATAGTGTGATCGTTCTTCTTCATCCAGATAATCGAGATGGACCAAAAGATCGGACCGGCCCACCAGCTCCCTGATGCTTTTCATCCCGTATTGTCTTAAAATTTCACACCATTGTTTTCGCCAGGCCGTATACATGTTGACGATCCGCTGCGCTGCCCAGTCTTCGGAAATCATATAGCCGAGTTCGTGATCGGTGGATGCGATACCCCGGGCGCAACCCCGGCCGCTTTCGCAATGACCGCACCGAACGCACTCCAGCGCGACCAGTTCCGCCGTTCCGATGACCGCGCCGTCGGCACCCAGTGCGATAGCCTTGGCCACATCCAGCGCATTACGAATACCGCCGCTGGCAATCAGGCAGACTTGATCCCTGACCCCTTCTTCCTGTAAAAATCGATGCACCTTGGGAATGGCGTATTCAATGGGCATGGCAATGTTCTTCTTGGCAATATCCGGCGCTGCGCCGGTTCCGCCGTAACTGCCGTCCAGATGTACCACATGGGCGCCGGCATAGTAGCTCCCAACAGCCACCATATCTACATCCGTCGGCGTAGAGACCTTGACGGACACCAGCGCTCTCGGATTGATTTCTTTGATCCAGTCCACGTGTTTTTTATGATCTTCCACAGAGTAGACGCTGTGAAACGGAAACGGTGAAAAGAGGGCATTTCCCACCACCGTCTCCCGCATGGCCGCCACTTCAGGAGTAACTTTGTCTCCCAGCAAGTGCCCGCCCAATCCGGGTTTTGCGCCTTGGGCGTATTTGAATTCCACCATGGGTGCATGACGGATGGTCTCTTCCCTGACCCCGAACAATCCGGTGGCCACCTGGGTGATGACATGATCGGCATACGGGACCAACTGCTGCGGGTACCCACCTTCCCCGGTGCAGGTCAATGTATTTAAAAGCGTCGCCGCCCGCGCTCTGGCCACCATCACCGGCAAGGCGGTGGAGCCGTACGACATGCCGCCGCCGTAACAGGGGATGCCGTTGATCACCTCCGGCCGGCCGTCGCCGCGTTTGTTTAATAACACACTGGTGTTGATCTGATCATCGCTGAGGGAGAGGTAGTCTGCAGGGTTCGGTGTTTTGAAGCGGATCTTATCAAACCCACCACCGGAATTGCCCAGGTTGTACTCCAGATCGACAACCGGAAGTTCTGCGGTTTCGGCCATTTCCCAGTGGGCGATGAGCATCTCTGCGGTCCATCGATAATCTCCCAGGGTTTCCAGGATCGGGTTGCGCCGCAGCGTCAAGGCCTGTTCCGGGCAGCGGTCGATGCAAAAAAAATCATTTTCTTTGCATTTAAAGCCGATGCATTTGTGATCTTTTGGGCGAAGCGGTTTGGCGTAGACGTCATATCGCGGATGGACGCCGTGCGGGCACAGCTCTGCACACAACCCGCATGAAATACATCGGGAGTTTCGCCGGATGGTGTATTTGCCGATGGGGTTGCGGAACCGGTCCGGCACTTGAACGTTTTTCGGGAATTGAAAATGAATGTCGTTTGTTTTCATGATTTATTTTAATCCTGCTATTTTTCTTTTGCCGAATAGAGGGCCGAAACTATCCTTTTCCAGATCTTCAAACCACATGGATCGGCCGACCTCGCCCCTCAGCCGCCTGGCTTCGCGGATGCCCATGGCGCCCATGACTTCGATGAGTTGGCTGTGCCATGCGCCAATCAGGTTAATCATTCTCTGGCTGCCCCATTGCGGATCGATGGCGTCGTCTATTTTAGCGGGGCACGACAGATCTTTTCGACAACGATAGCACAATCTGCACTCAAGGGCGATAAGTAACGGGATGTCCATGACGACGCCGTCGGCGCCACAAATAATCGCTTTGGCCATATGCTCGGCCATGGCAATCCCGCCTGAAAAGACCAAATTGATTTTTTGTCTGGCAGACCCGTTGACGAGCTTGAGATGAACCTCTCGAATCATATCCTTCAAGAACCGGGGATGTTCGGTATCCAGCTCATTGCCGTGTTCGTCTGCATAAAAATGAAGCGTGTCGATGTCCAGGGCCGAAAGTTTTAAGGCACGGGACGGGGCATCGGCATTTAAGGGAATACGAACGATTAAGGCAATATCCGATTTTACGTCACGGACCATGCGGAGGTTATCTTCGATAGCCTTGCCGTAAGCCAGTTCAATGGCGCGACATTGCCGAATGAGGCCCACGTGATCCGCGAGATTGTCGCCGCTGAGACATGGAACCAGGTTCCGTGCATAAGGCGACAATGCATCCGAATAATCTGAAGGCCGGATCATCAGAAAGGTACCGGTCATCTGAGCCGCCCTGGCCGCTGATTCGACAATGGAAGAATTGATGATCAGGTCGTCCGGCAACCGCAACATCAACGGTATGGGAATTTCCAGTATCGGAAGCGGTTTTGAAGCCAAAGTCATGTCGGCATTGAATTTTAAGGGAGATATCCTTCGGGAGATTTCGAAACAGGTACTGATATATTCCCGCCCGTGGATGCCGTCCCTGGTGGGGCGAACGATTTCAGACATGTCGGTCC
>JBAUWG010000381.1:0-8421 GCA_049583675.1 Desulfobacterales bacterium
GGCGCTGAGAATACGCAGGGCCTCTCGAAGGGGAGTACGGCTGACGCCGAGCCTTTCACACAGCCTCTTTTCGCTCAACCGCTGTCCGCTCACCAATTGGTTGGCGCGGATAAGACGTCGGATCTCCTCCGCCACCTGCGTGGCCAGAGGCTTATCGGAAGTCTTGTTCATAGCCCACCAAAAGCGCTTTATATTGTATACAGATCATTGGAAGGGAAAGAGTGGTCGGATCTTTTCTCATTGATCACACAATATCCTATTATAATAGTAGATTTATCTATTTTCTGCATGTGCAACCCAAGTGTAACGATCAATTATACTGATTCTGCACTGTACAAATTGCATACAATTGCTTAGACGCGGGTGTCAAGTCTTTTTTCTTTTTCACCTCGTTCTGCAGAGGGAACTACTCTGCTTTAATTTGAGAAGGCGGCCGGACCATCTTAAACAGATCCGTGACCCTGCAATATCCGTTGCCCCCCAGGCGACCGATGGGTTTAAGTTTCGCGATATCGATTTTGTCTCCGCCGAACAAAACCGATTCATCCACGTGGAGGTGTACGACCCTCCCGATGACCACGTTGCCTGCCCCGGGTTGGTCGGCCAGTTTGAAGATGTGGACCACTTTGCACTCGTAATGGATGGGGCTCGCGGCCACGCGCGGCGGCCGTACGACTGTGGATGGGCTTATGGCCAAACCCGCGATTTCAAATTCGTTCACTTCAGCGGGCAGGTCCGTAGAGGTCAGGTTCATCGCTTCCGCCAGGGCCTCCGTGACGATATTCACGACAAACTCGCCGGTCGCCCGAACGTTACGGAGCGAATCTTTATGTTGACGGTTTTCGATGCGCACGCTGGGGCAGAATAATACATGAGGCGGATTGGCACAGACAGCATTGAAGAAAGAAAAGGGCGCCAGGTTCGGCCGGCCGTCCGGATTCACAGTTGAAATCCAGCCGATCGGACGCGGCACCACCGAACCGATAAGAATTTTGTAGACGGATTGCCATGGCAGATCTTCTGGTGATGTTTCCATCGATAAAGTCTTCCTCTCTATAGTGAATGATGCGGGCTATGCGCTGATGGCACTCAGCCCTTGTACTTGATGAAAGTCCCTTCGTTAAACTCCGCAAAAGCGACTTGTAATTCGTTTTGCGTATTCATCACGATGGGACCATACCAAGCGACAGGTTCACCAATGGGCTTGCCGGAAACAAGGAGGAATCTCACTTGATGCGCTTCGGTAAAAACCGCTATTTCGTCACCGTCGTCGAAGAGCACCATCGTCCCATTGCCGACAAATGGATCGCGTTGAATATCAAAGTAGTTTAATCCTTGGGCTTCGTAGGTAAAAGGATTTTTCTCCTCGCAGAAATACCCCTGTCCATCGATGATGTAGGCAAAAACCGTATGACCCTGTTTCGTGGCGTGTCTAAATTCCGAATTTCCAGGAACCGTCACGTCGATATATTCAGGTTCGATGACGATATCCTGTACCGGACCTTTGATACCGGAAACCTCGCCGGAAATGATCTTGACGGTCGCACCGTCGGAGAGTTTGACTTCGGGTATTTGTTCGTCAACAACATCTCTATATCGTGGATCCATCATCTTTTGCCGGGAGGGCAGATTGGCCCAGAGCTGAAATCCGTACATTTTACCGTTTCCGTCACCTTTCGGCATTTCCTGGTGAATGATCCCGCTTCCGGCGGTCATCCATTGGACATCCCCCGAGCCGATAATTCCTTTGTTCCCAAGACTGTCACCGTGTTCTACGTCCCCTTTCAGAACATAAGTGATGGTTTCGATCCCGCGATGAGGATGCCAGGGAAAGCCATTTACATAGTACTGCGGATGATCAGAGCGAAAATCATCAAGGAGCAAAAAAGGGTCGAACAGGGGTACTTCGCTGAATCCAAACACTCTTTTCAAGTGGACGCCGGCACCTTCAATCGTCGGCCTGCTCTTGAAGACTTTCCGGATTTTTCGCGTTTCAGGCATCTTGTATCCCTCCTTTATGAAAACCTAACCTGTTTGTTAAGATTCGAATAACGAATAATCGATAACCAATAACTTAAATGGAGCATTTCTTGCTCGATTAAGATGTGATCAATTGATTTGTATGACTTCTCTTTCTTTGCAGTAAAAACAGGGTCGTAAGGCCGGGTCTATCCGGTGATTCCATGGGTGTTGCATATCTTCGGGACGCGGGGCAGGTCTTGTATTCTCAGCAAGGCAAGCGCCTTAGGGTGTGTGGGGGTTATCAAGAGGGGACTTCCCGCATCGTCCTAATGTTTAAGCTTAATTGTGGGGAAAATCTTTGTCAAGATATTCCAAATCGGTGTGCGCATTTTTGTCTCCAGCGCCGAACTAAGGCGCTGGAAGACGTTTTAAACGCCGCTCGTGTGAAGGCGTCAGTAGTTTTCCAATGTTTCGACCAAAGAGATATATTTATTATGGATCATTTTTCTATCGAATTCCCAAAATTCATCCAGCATGCCCTGGTCTTCCGATTCGGAAAAATAGCGTCTGGCGGCAGGGAAGAATACCTTGTCCTCCTTCTCGATGTGTTTCGGATAAAAGTCGGTCAGCAAGCGAAGACCGGATATGATTTCCGACAGGGCCGCTTCGTCTCCGTTTCGATAACGGGTGTTGGCCTCTATTAGACTCCGGGTTGTTTTTCGTCCAAGAATATGTTCCTCGATCAAATCATTCATCAATCGTTGGTCCTCTTCAGACAATTTTCTATCTTTAAGGTATCTGAAAAGAATATCCTCCTCTTTTCCGTGATGCGTTTTGTCGGCATAAGTTCGGATGAAGTCAACCGCTGTATCAATCAATACCGGATCGGCCTTTTTTTCTTTCTCGATGTGTGAAAGTGTCTGCTTGACGATCGCAATCATTCGCTCGATCAAACGGTGTTCTATCATAAGTGGTGCACGCGCCTGCATGTTTAACCTCCTTTGTGTATGCGTCAATCAGATATTTTGACAAATAATATTAAGTGCGAATTTACTTCAAACAGCGATAATAGCTGTCTACATTATAAACTGCCGCCAGGGGATTATGACCGAGCAACCGGTCTTTGACAGCAAGGACTGTGCACGGCGCTTCGGCATACTTTAAAAATAAAGAATCATGGCCGACACACAGCCCTATGAGCACATTGAAGTCGGTTTTTTCCTTATTCAGGATCATGGCCTGCAGGACCGGATTGCACATGGCCTCTGTGGCGCTGGGGTCGATCTGCTGATCTTTGCCAACCCCGATACGTTCTTTGGGGATTCTGCCCACTTTGCAGACCGATGACACCACGTCAAACCCTTTGGATGAAAATATTTTTTCCACAACCTTTGCCTCTTTTCTCAGGCCGAGGCAGAAGGCCATCCCCAGACGTTGGTAATTCATCTTCCCGGCAAATTCCACGATTTCTTCGATCCGGGTTTTTGAGGCTCTGACGTGTTCATAACCCAATTCCCGGTTCATATATCCTTCCGCTTCCTGGATTGAAGACTGTTTGGCAAACTCACCGATCCCGGGGGTGTGATGGTATTCTTTCAGGCATTGTTCCACAAGTTCGGGCATGTTCCGGGTGGGGCAAAAATCCGGGGCCTTGCCGTCTGCAGTTCGACAGAGGCGTTCTGAAATTTTGTAGGGACAACGGGCACAATTCGTTGTTTTTTTATTATCCATGGCAGATTCCTTTCATTTTTCAGGCCTTAGCTTATCCGCTTTTTTCAAACCCTTGATCACCAAATCATATGAGTCGTTGATCATGGCCAATAGTTCATCGTCAGGTACCGAACCATCCAAGTAGATGGTGTTCCAGTGCTTTTTGTTCATATGATAGGCCGGCTGAACCGCTTCACAAAATTCGCGAAGGTGCATGGCAAGATCAGGATCGCATTTGAGATTGATGCTCAAGGATGAGTTCTCCAAAAAAACGAGGGCAAAGATTTTGCCGCCGACCTTGAAAACCATAACCTCAGGACCAAAAGGAAAATCCTCGAATGCACCTTTTTTCTTGAGAAGATATGCGCGAAGTGATTCAAGTTCCATACTGTATTTATCTCGGTCTTACGTACAAGGTGTGTATGCTGTTGCCATTGCTTCCCTTGCTATCGAATGTGGTGGTCGTTGTTTGTCCGATCCCTTCGTTCCCTATCGAAGTCCGGTCCGCCATGCTGCGAATCCGATGACCAGGGCCCGATTGTGGCTTCGGTGGGTTCATACCGTCCATCCCCGATTTGCCGGAAAAATGAACCAGGAAGACTCGAATTCACCATAAAATACCTCTTTAATGACAAAAGTCAGGCGTCATATCTTTTATAGTGATATCGTGGTGTGCTTGCAACCTGAATTCACCTGTATCTTTGTAAGAAAATATTTCTAAAGTTGGACTACTATCCCCATGGCCGGACAGTAATCAATGATAACATTATGAAATTAAACAATGTCAAATGCTAAATGTGGAATGCTAAAATCTATATGCATTTAATTTATTAGGCTCAGGCTATGGGTGTGTCAAGGGAAAATAGGGATAGCGCTCGTAAGCCGGACGACAGATGACGAAGGGCAAAGGGCAGGAGGACAGAGATCAGAGGTCGGAGATCAGGCGTCATGATGGAAAGCGCTGATCTCTTTCCTTCAAGCAAATCTATCACATTGTGGTTCTTTTTTTTCTTGACTTCATTTTTTTTGTGCTCATGTTAATGGCAATATTTAAAACCGCATTTATCCATAAATGATCGTTTAGCCAATCTTTGCGAATGCTCCGCCCACCTCATGAAACTTTATGCTTTTTTTAATGGGGTTGAACACTTGCTCCGTTAAATCTGCACCCAATAATGATCCGGAGCGTCGCCTATTTCACAGGGGGTGTGCTCAAATCAAAAATCCGCTTAAGTTCGATGGCGAATAACTTCTTGGGATATCAATTCTAGGTAAGCTTGTTCCACTACTTTAACAAGGACTGATCCGCAGGTCCGAAGGATGGACACCATGAAAGTACATTCGAATGAGACAATTAAAAAGCTCAAAGACAAAGTGAAAGGTCAAATCGTGCTTCCCGATGATTCGAACTATAACGAAGTTCGAGAAATATGGAATGCCATGATCGACCGTCATCCGGCTGTCATCGTACGGTGCAAAGACGCGGATGATGTTTCGCATGCCATCTCTTACGCCCGAGAAAACCAATTTGAGATATCCATCAGGGGCGGCGGCCACAATATCGCCGGGAGTGCTGTGTGCGATAACGCCATGATGATCGATTTATCCAATATGAAAACCGTCAAGGTCGATGCACAAAAAAGACGGGCTTTTGTCGAGCCCGGCGCCACACTCAACGATTTTGATAAAGCGGTTCAGTCCCATGGATTGGCCACGCCTGTGGGGATTAACTCAACCACCGGTATTGCGGGACTGACGTTGGGCGGTGGGTTTGGATGGTTGACGCGTAAATACGGTATGACCATCGATAATCTTGTTTCCGCGGAGATGGTATTGGCGGATGGAAGGAAGATACAAGTTTCAAAAGATGAAAACATCGATCTGTTCTGGGCCGTTCGGGGCGGCGGCGGCAATTTCGGCGTCGTCACCCGGTTTGAATTCGCGCTTCATCCTGTGGGACCTGAAATATTGGCCGGACTGCTGGTCTTTCCCTTTGACCAGGCAAGGCAAGTGATCGAAAAATATCGTGAATTTGTAAAGTCAGCACCCGAGGAGCTCAATGTTTGGACTATCCTTCGCAAAGCGCCGCCACTGCCTTTTCTTCCTGAGAAGATTCACGGCAAAGAAGTGATTGTGCTGGCCATCTTCTATGCAGGCAATATTTCCAAAGGTGAGAAACTGATTGATCCGTTGCGCCGTTTCGGAGATGCTTATGGCGAACACATTGGTGCTCAGCCATACGCACAGTGGCAGCAGGCCTTTGACCCGCTGCTCACGCCCGGTGCAAGGAACTACTGGAAATCCCACAACTTAACCGAACTCAGCAACGGCGTGCTGGATTTGATTATCGAATATGCGGGCAAGCTGCCTTCTCCGCAATGTGAGATATTCGTGGGGCTTGTCTCGGGCGCAGCCAATCGCGTTCAACCCAATGCCATGGCATACGGCCACCGGGACGCAAAATTTGTCATGAACGTGCACGGACGATGGGATGAGTCTTCCCAGGATGAGGCCGGTATTGCATGGGCGCGTGCGTTTTTTAAGGCGTCGGCGCCTTATGCCTCAGCCGGCGCTTATGTGAACTTCATGACCGAAGACGAGAGCGACCGGGTGGCGGCAGCCTACGGCGCGAACTATCCCCGGCTGAAACAGATCAAAAAGAAATATGACCCCGAGAATATTTTTCATAACAACCAAAACATCAGGGTTTAGACGCTTACGTTTTTGCTTGCCTTTTTTTTCATTTTTATGCAACTAATAGGTAAAAATGGTGTTTTGGGAAGGTATAAATTCAGCAGGAGGTGTGAGATGAAAAAAACGATGATTGCAGCATTTGTTTTCTTTTTTTTGTTTGCAACTGCTATTCCTGTGATTTCTAAAGATGATAATCGCAATACCCAAGGTGGTCGTAACTACAAAGCGCGTCCCAACAATCCCGGTCATTCTAACTATAAAAATCGTCCGGATTACCAAAATCAGCGTGGATACAGACAGCGTCCCTATGATAGCCGTCGTCATTACAACCAATACGATTATAGAGGGCATCGGTATGCCTATCACGGTCATTGGACGTCTTGGCAGCAATGGAATGCATACGCAAAAAGCCACCCGAACATATACAAACATGGAAGGTATTACCGCGAAAACGCGCACCTGATGTTCCGATTTTGTGACCCTGGTTCCGGTAGCTGCTTCTTCTTTTCAATCGGTAAGTAATCAGCCCCATCTTTTTCCAGGTTCGTCAAAATTTATGCCGTCAAGGTCGGCAAATCGGTTTATTTTTCGATGATCAATTTTAAAAAATTGTCAACCAGCAAAGGATTAAACGATTTCCCCTTTTCCTCGGTCAAAACTTTCATAATCAGCGATAGCGGTTTGGGGTCGTTATACACTCGCCGGCTGCGCATGGCATCAAATACATCCGCGATGGCAATCATTTGACTAACGATATTGGGCCGCCATTTTTTGGATATATTCGGATATCCCGTACCATCGTACTTGATGTGATGCTCGAGTGAACCCAAGACCGCCAATTTCGGAATATCCTTCAACCCCAGTATATACTGCGCCCCTTTTATGCTGTGTGTTTCGATAATCGATCGTTCATTATCCGTTAATCTACCGGGCTTATTTAATATTTCATCGGGAATAAACATCTTTCCCGAATCGTGAAGAACAGATGCGATGCCTATTTGATAAAGCTGATCACCCTTAAATCCTAAAGACTCGGCTTGAGCCATCGTCAGTACACACACATTGACCACATGCGTAAACGTATATTCATCAACAGATTTTAGTTTGGCCAGCATACGAATCGGATTAATTCCATAGGAAAAACCGCGAATGAAGGCCTTGATCAATTCATCAACCGCTCGAATATCAATGGCTTTGCCATTCGAAATATGGCTGTACATCATTCGAATTTCATCGAGTTTATGATCCCGAACCGCGCCAAGCGCCAACAAATGTTTCTTGTCATCACCTGACAGGGTGGTGTCTTCTTGTTCCGTGGTCTTCGCATCGACGCGCAACTCGATCTTGCCGAGTTTGAGATATTCACTGCTTTTTAGGATTTTTTCTTCGGAATCGGCGAGTTGCTTGACAAATAAAGAGAACTCCTGTTTGGATAACCCGGATTGGAAAGTGACATGCTCGATAGCATTTTCTTTAAGTATGCGAGCGAATTGATCTGTTCGGGAGCTATGGGTCTTGAACGGCAGGTTGTCGACAACGATCTGATCATCAATCAACATAATGTTTGTGAGGGGTCTATCGAGAAACAATTTGCTAAGTTCGCCATAGGCATCTTCCAGGAAGCGATCGGCCTGAGGGTGTTGGGTCGAATAAAGGCGTATGTTCGTGACAGCAGCATTAATGTTCGAGATGACCTTTCCGATATTTTTATGGTTGTGTGTATCCGTCATCATTTTTCATTCCTATTGAACCGGTTGATTCCCATGCTCAATGTTCTGGCATATCTTGCGAATTCGATCGTCTTCGGATTCTTGACCGATTTTCAACAAAGAAGTGATTTGGGATGTTTCATACCCATGAAGCGATTGAAATAGGGCAAGCTTCATATGGTTTGAACTTTTTATCCGGACAGCCCATCTGCGCCTTGCCAGTTTTTCCAACATGGGGACTGCCATAGGATTTCCAATTTTACCCAGTGCACTGATAATCGTCTCATTCTTTTCATATTGGAACCTAAATAAGCTCCACCGCGATATACCGGAAAGCAAGTCCGGT
>JBAUWG010000382.1:0-2182 GCA_049583675.1 Desulfobacterales bacterium
ACCGATATCTTCTCTTAGCACGTAAACAGTTATCAATGGCAAATTCCCTATTTGAAGCGAAGGCTGGTCGGGGCGAGAGGATTTGAACCTCCGACTTCCTGCTCCCAAAGCAGGCGCGCTTCCAGGCTGCGCCACGCCCCGATGAAGGTTGTTATTAGCATTGTTTGGCTAATGGTTCAAGAGGATATTTGATCACCGTGTTTTCTCAAAAAAATCATCGATGCCACTTTTGATTCTATCGGCAATATCTGTCAACGAGCCGATATCGCTGAGTGATTTTTCATCAACCGGGTTGGTGATATATCCGATTTCAATGAGCACGGCGGGCATGTCCGCACCTTCCAACACCATCAGCGGCGCTCCTTGAATCTCGGCTTTAAACTGAGGTGTTTCGTTAATACGGGTTTGAATGCGTTCGGCAAGCGTTTTGCTGGTGTTTTGGTGCTTGTTTTGAATATCGGACCATGGTGTCAGTAAAGGGGTAGGTTTAAGCGTTTCCATGGAATCCGTCTCGGGCCCAAAGGTAAGGGCAGAAGCTTTTTCATAATAATACAGTGAAATGCCGCTGGCTTGATGAAGAAACGAACCGCCGGTATGAATGCTGATGAACAGGTCTGCATTGAGATGGTTGGCCGTGGCCGTTCGGGTCAGGAGGTCGACAAAATAGTCATCGGTTCGCGTCAGAACGACCTCGTAGGACTTATGGAGTTCTTCTGCCAATATCCTGGAAACTTCCATAGCAGCGGTTTTTTCAAGAGCGCCGTCAGGCCCTTTGGCGCCGTTGTCATAACCGCCATGTCCGGGGTCCAAAACAATGATTTTTTTTTGAATCGGAACCGGGAATTGACCGGATGCTGCAGTTGCGATGGCACAAGGTCCGAGCAGGAAGGTCCATAAAAGGATAATCGCATGAAACTTAAAAAAAATCAACTTATAACCTTCCGTCATAACATCGATTTCCGCTATTTGACTTGACACCTGCTAAGTTTGATATTAATGTTGTCATTTGATTTTCCTTAAAATCTAAAATATTTAAAACCGTTGTATCGAGACCGCCGGGCAGATTCGAAAGAGCATCGTAAGCCATGACGAATCCTGAACCTCCAATAATCGAATATTACCCCATATTGTGGTTTTAATCAAAGGATAGGTTCTTAAAATTTGCAATCATAATATTTTTTTTATATAGGACGTTTTGTACTTATATTTTTAGAATTTGACAAATTAAAGTGCGAGAGTGGCGGAACTGGTAGACGCACTGGACTTAGGATCCAGCTCTGGTAACAGAGTGGGAGTTCAAATCTCCCCTCTCGCACCAGCCAAAACCTATCACCCGGTGCCTGAAATGCAGTGGATTTTCAGGCACTGAATTTTTAGAAAGGACTTTTATGCAAGTTACCGTAGAAGATCTCAGCAGCGTGAAAAAAATCCTGCATATTGAAGTGCCCGAGGATGAGGTTGTTCGTGAACTGGACAATGCCTATAATCACCTCAAAAAAACAGCGAAAGTCAAAGGGTTTCGTCCGGGAAAAGCCCCCCGATCGGTTCTGGTAAGGTTATTTAAAAAGGATGTTCATGGCGATGTATCCTCGAAATTGCTTCAGGATTCATTTGTGGCGGCCCTTAAGGAAACCGATTTGAATGTCGTCGGGAGTCCGAAAATCGACCCGCCGCCCCTTGATGAAAAAGGTCCGTATAAATACGATGCCACGGTAGAGATAAAACCTGAAATAGACGACATTGACTTCAAGGGATTAACCCTGAAAAAGGCCATGTACCGTGTTACGGATGAAGAAATGGATGCACAGCTCAAAATGCTTCAAAAGAACCTGGCGAAACAACAGCCCGTAAGCGAAGATCGAGCTGTAAGAGAAAATGATTTCGTACTGATCGATTACGAAGGGTTTAAAGACGGCAAGCCCTTTGCTGAAACGCAAAAAACAGAAAACTTTACCATGAAAATCGGCGCCGGAAGCATTTCAAAATCATTGGATGAAAAGTTGATCGGGATGAAACCCGGACAAGAAAACGAGATACTGATCAATTTCCCCGAAGATCATTTCAATGCCAAACTGGCCAATCAAAACATTTCATTTCATGTCAATCTCAAGGAGATCAGGGAAGAAATCCTTCCTGAAATCGATGACGAATTTGCCAAAAAATTGGGGCCGTATGAAACGCT
>JBAUWG010000383.1:0-2590 GCA_049583675.1 Desulfobacterales bacterium
TTCAAAACAAAACGCGCAAAACACCTCGACGGCTGCTCGGCCAAGCAGCCTGGCAATGCGGTGTTATATTCTTCCTGGCAATATTCCTGGGAGCATCCGTCAATCACTTCCGAAACAACGGATTACCGCTGTTTGCCCATCGCTCCATGGGAGCCTCTTTGAAAACACCGTCAGGCGCCCGGCTGGACATATCCTTGATCGATGCAAAAAAGCTGTTTCTTCAGCATGCTGCTGTTTTTATCGATGCCCGTTCCAAAGAAGATTTCGAAAAAGCACACGTTAAAGGCGCTAAAAGTCTTCCGTGGCATGACGTTGACCGAAAATTTATAGCGGTCACGGAAAATATCCCTGACAGTGCGACAATCATCACCTATTGTGATGGGGAGTCCTGTGAATTGAGCCATCATCTGGCGAATTTTTTGATCGACGCGGGATTTAATCATGTCAGGGTATTGGTAAACGGCTGGACAAAATGGCGGGACGCCCATCTTCCTGTGGAGAAAAGGGATGATCAATAGAAAAAGCATATCTCGTTTTTTTTACCCCGGCGCACGATGGATACTTGGGGTGGTCTTTATCTATGCCAGCTACGACAAGCTGTTTCACCCCCGGGCGTTTGCCGACATTATTTATCATTATCAGATCCTTCCGGATCGTCTCATCAATGCAACCGCTATTTTTCTTCCGTGGCTTGAACTGCTGATGGGCGTTTTTTTGATAATCGGTCTCTGGATGCCGGGAACGGTCGTATGGTGTAATTTCCTGCTTGTCGCATATATCGGCGCTTTATCGTTTAATCTGGCAAGGGGTCTGGATATCGATTGCGGGTGCTTTTCCACTGCCGGGGGAAGATCCATCAATATCGAAACGATTCTTTGGGATGTCGCTTTTCTCGCGCTTTCAATCTATTTATTCATCGCTGTTTTCGGTTCGAAATCCGGCGAAGGAACAAAATAAATCATTTTTTTCAAGTTTCTGTAAAATCGCGTCACAAACCGCTTTTATGCCTATCAAATCCGTATCAACAATAAAATCCATGGCCTTTTCATAAGAGGGATTTCGTAACAGAAGCGTCTCTTTAATCTCTTCAACGCCTGCTTTGGATGTTAATGCCGGCCGAAAATCCCGCGTTAAAGGGTCTTGAGCCATTCGATTTTCGATGGTATCGATACTCGCCCTTAACCAAACCAGCACTCCGCTGTCTTTCATTCGCTTGACATTCTCTTCGTCTAGGACAACACCCCCTCCCGTGGCCACCACACGGCGGTCTCGTTCGCACACACATTGAATCACCTGTTTTTCCATCTTACGAAAAGAATCCCACCCCTTTGTGTTGACGATTTCAGATATCTGCTGCCCCTGCTCCTTGATAAGCGTCATATCCGTATCCACAAATGGCCATCCAATGCGTCTCGCAAGGAATCGCCCAACCGAGGTTTTTCCGGTACAACGATATCCAATTAAGAAAATGTTCATCGATGCCGCAGTCCTTCAAACACGCGCCAGAAATTAGGAAACGACTTTTCAACACATTTTTCATCCCGGATAACGATGCCCGGAACATTCAGTCCGGCCAGGGCAAAACTCATGGCCATACGATGATCTCCGTATGTATCGACTTTAGCACCTTTCGGGCTTCCACCCTTAATTTTCATGCCGGTGTCGCTGCAGCTTGCCTCGATTCCGATTTTAGAAAGCTCACGGACCACGGACCCCAAACGATCGCTCTCTTTGGCCTTGAGGTGACCGACATTTTCAATCTGCGTTGTTCCCGCGGCAAATGCCGCTACCACCGCCAGAGTCGGCACCATATCCGGCATATCTCCCATATCCACTGTAATCGCCGAAAGGGGACCGCCGGTCACCGAAATGCCGTCGGTCTCATGGCTGATTTTGCATCCCATATTTTCAAGAAGTTGCGTAAAACCAACATCGCCTTGGCGTGTTTTAATGGTCGTTCCTTTGACTTTTATCTTTGAACCGGTAATGGCGGCGGCAGCCCAAAAATATCCGGCCTGGGAACAATCGGGTTCCACCGCGTATGAGCCGGCCTTGTATGTCTGATTGCCGGGAACGATAAACCTGAAGTAACCATCCCGTTTGACCCGAACACCAAATTCCTCCATGACATCAATGGTCATATCCACATAGGGTTTCGATACCGGCCCCTCAATGATATCTATTTCAACCCCATGTTGAGTGTAAGGCGCTATGAGGAGCAATGCGGAGAGGAACTGGCTGCTGACACCGCATTTCAGTGAAACACCTCCCCCCGAAAGGCTGCCGCCTTGGACTTCGACAGGGGGGCATCCGGTACTGTTTATGGAGCGGGCAAATACCCCCATCTGAACGAGCCCGTCCAAAAGATCCTGAATCGGCCGCTCCTGCATCCTCTCTGTCCCAGTAAGGGTATAGCGCCCTTGTCCCAATGCCGCAACGGCGGTTAAAAGCCGCATCGACGTCCCGGAATTTCCAAGATACACCGGATCTAAACACGGCTTCAGCTGTCCCTTTTCTCCGTACACGACGAACCGGTCATCTCTCTCATCGACGGCAATACCCATCCGTCTCAGGGCGCCCAGGGTAAGAA
>JBAUWG010000384.1:0-1961 GCA_049583675.1 Desulfobacterales bacterium
GGAAATAACGAATCATGCTATCGTTAATAAATATAATGCGGGCCGTTAAATGGCACAAGACGAAACAAAAAGTGCAGAAAAATCAAAAGGTAAGGAAAATAATGTTCATCGCCCGAGATTCGACAAAAAGCGACTGTCAGATGTATTGTACCATCTGAATATTACCCGAAAGAACTTTTTGATTTATCCGCCGGAACATGCCCAGACCAAGGAAAGCATAAAAAAATGCCATGTATTGCTTTGCGATCTTCTTGAGATGGCACCCAAAATGACCATCGGCGTGGCCAAAGACAAGTTGTTTGTCGGCAACACGCTCGTGGGGGATAAGGGCCCCATTATCAAAGAACTGGCGTTAGCGCTAAAAAACCACGAACTTGCCGGCATTTCATTTTACCAGGAAATTTCGATTGATGATCTTTCCTGCTTTTTTCAGTTAATGGCCAGGGTCCCTGAAGAGATCGGAAATCTTGGCGGTTTTGACAAGGCCTTGGCAGACAACAACATTAGGACCATAAAACTTCAGTACATCGATTACAGCAAATTTCATCATATGGAAGAAACAGAGATAATTGGAACAAACAACGGAACATCTCAGGCTCAGGGCTCTACAATATGGACCGACTTTATCAGTGCGCTGCTTTCCGGTTCTCTAACGGCTTCCGATCAAGGCATGGCTCTGGAACAAGCCAGGGGAATTGACCCTTCTCAACTGGCATTATTTTTAAACGAAAATAAAATCAATTTTGAATTCGCCCTGGATACCTACCGGACCACTATCAGCAACTGCATACAAAAAGCCGGAGAATGCATTGCCTCGCCAACAATATTAGCCAATGATTTCTGCGAAATGGAACTATTGCTGCATGAATTAAGCCCAAAACTGAAAAAACAATTTTTGTTGGCGACGTACAATCAGTTGAATTCAGCAGGTGAGAACGAAGCGTCAAAAAGTCTATTGAACGAGTTTTCCGAGCAAGTCATTTTGGATATGTTAAGACAGGCAAGTGAAAGCGGCGAAGAAATTTCTCCCTCCCTCATGAAATTCGTCAACAAAATAACATCCGCCCATGATGAAATGGATCATTCCGAAGAAGAAATAAGCGCCAGTGAATCGATAAATCCTTTAAATCTTGCTTCTGATGCAGGACCGCTTCAAAACATTTTTGCCCGGGAAAAATTTGAAGAATATGTGACGACCGATTATGAAAATACCTTAAATAATCTGTCCGGTCCCATAGATGAAAAAATTGTTGAAGCCAACAAGGTTTTGCCTATCGAAGATTTTCATAAAGAACTGGAGCCGTCTCATGTGGATTCGCAGATTGCCCATATTATATTAGCCTTTATGCGCAACGATATCAAGCCCGATGAGTATGAGACTTATTCCGCCAAACTCGTCGATATCGCATATGATTTGTTAAGAGCGGGGGAATTTTCCACGGTGTTGAAAATCTTTAAAGCATCGTTCGGACATTATAAAAATAAAGCCAACCCGGAAATTCAGTCTTTGGCCAAAAACACATTAAAAACATTTCACGGGGCACGGTTTGTCTCCATGGCCGTTGTTTCTTTCGAGAAATGGGCGAAACCGGACGACTTGGCGGCCTATGAATTTCTTCAGTCGTTCGGCTCAATCATCATTCCGGAACTGGTTGGGGTATTTGGAAAAGCAGAGAGGCCCGAAATTCAAGATTTGATATTAAAACTGTTGATTCGATTTCCGGAAGTCACCTGTCTCGAAGCCAAAAGGCGGTTTAGTGATCACAGACCATCCTTTGTCCTCAATATGCTGACCCTAGTGCGAAAACTGGGAACAGAAAAAGATACCCCTATTTTGAGAAGGCTTTTAAAACACCATGATGTCGATATCCGAACAACCGTTTTGGAAACGCTGATTGAATTAAAAGATCCTGAAGGTTCGGATGTGATCAGGGATTTTCTGAGGTCCATCGATCCCAAAG
>JBAUWG010000385.1:0-3926 GCA_049583675.1 Desulfobacterales bacterium
CGTCTCTTGAACCAATTCTCCCATTACCATAACTGGCCTCCAGTCAGACCTCAATAAAAGTGCCTAAAGTTTGAAGTGATCTAAAGTGATCTAAAGTTAAGGAATTCTGCAAATTATATAAAATTAGCGGAGCGAGCCGACTTCGCCATAGTGGCCGAAGGCTACGACGGCTGAAAGCGACTCCGTCTTTAAAACTTTAGATCACTTTAGCTCACTTGGAATGTCATATCATCGTCATCAGCAACTCCTCAGGATCTTCAAGGGCGTTGACGACCATTTTCAGAAATCGAATGGCATCGGATCCGTCCAGCACCCTGTGATCGATGCATACCACCATCGGCATCATCAGCCGCGGTACGATTTCAAGTTCCTTTTTCTCATTCTCGACGACAACCGGCTGCCATCCGGCCGCACCCATCCCTAGGATAGCCACCTGGGGGTAATTGATAATAGGAACAAACTGACCGCCGCCCAAGGCGCCGGCATTGGTGATGGTAAACGTTCCGCCCTGCATCTCCTCAAGGGATACTTTTCGGTCCCGGGCTTTTTGAGCCAGTTCCTTGAGTTCGACGGATATCTCTTCGATGCTTTTTCGGTCTACGTCACGAATAACCGGGACCATTAGTCCGTTGTCCGTATCCACCGCCACGCCGATATGATAGTAGCGCTTGAGGATAATCTCTCCTGCGGCCTTATCCAGGGTGGAATTAAAATACGGAAACGTTTTCAAAGCGGTGACCACCGCCTTTAAGACAAAGACAATCAAGGTCAGTTTACCGCCTTTGCCCTGGATATTCCCTTTGTGTTTTTTGCGGAAAGACTCCAGTTTCGTGATGTCGGCCATGTCCTGGCTGACCGCATGGGGAATTTGAGACCATGCCAAACCCATCTGCCTGGCCGTGGTTTTCCGGATGGATCGCAAGGGGATGCTTTCCACAGGGCCCCATTTAGCGAAATCGGGCAATTCCGGCGTTTCGACTGTGACGGAAAGGGCGGCCTTGGCCGATTTTTCGGCGGCCGACGGCTTTTTTTCCGGTGCCGCAGCCTTTTCAGCAAAAGACCGCACATCTTGGCCGGTAACCCTGCCTCCCGGACCGGTGGGCTGAACCTGCCGGATATCTACGCCCAGTTCCCGGGCCAGGCGCCGTGTGGCCGGTGACGCCGGCACAGGCTCTTGTTTCCGGCCGGCCGACGGTGGAGAGGCTCTTTCGGTTTCGGGTTCAACGGGTTTTTCCGCAGGGGCCGGCTCGGCCGCTTTTCCATCGCCGAAGGTCATCAGCACCTGGCCCACCGTGACCACATCATCCGGCTTGACCCGTATTTCCCTGACCTTGCCCGTAAAAGGCGACGGAATCTCCACCGCTGCTTTGTCCGTTTCCACTTCAATGATGAGATCCCCCTCCTTTACCGCATCGCCAACCGATACCAGTACCGCGATCACTTCTCCTTCATGAATTCCTTCTCCCAAATCCGGCAGCTTGAAAGATTGGGCCATTGGTGTTGCCTCCTTGTTTGCTGGTTTAGTTCGCTTTGATCGTTTAGTTCGCTTTGATCGTTAAACTATCCTGACGATCCTAACCATCTCACCCCTCCTAACCATCCTGACTTTCCGTTCAGGCGTTGTTTAATATCTTTTTCGCCTCGCGCAGTATGCGCTGGACATTCGGAATATAGCTGTTTTCTCGACTGAACAAAGGCATGATGATATCAAAGCCGGTGACCCGTGAAATAGGCGCTTCCAGGTAAAAAAACGCCTTTTCAACCAGCCGCGCCGCAATCTCCGCTCCGGGCCCGAAGCTGCGCGGCGCCTCGTGAATCACCATGGCTCGACCGGTTTTTTTCACGGATCGAACAAAGGTTTCATCATCCAGCGGCGAGATGGTCAGCAGATCGACTACCTCGGCCTGAACGCCGTCATTTTTCTCGAGTTCGGATGCGGCTTCGAGTGTCGGTCGCATCATGGCGCCATAAGAGATCATGGTAAGGTCGCTGCCCTGCCGGACCACTTGAGATTTTCCGATGGGCAGTGTCTCCTCGTCTTCGGGGACCTCCTCTCTAAATGCACGGTAAAGGGCTTTGGGTTCGAAAAAGATCACCGGATCAGGGTCCCGGATGGCGCTGATCAGCAGCGACCGGGCATTGCGCGGCCCTGAGGGAATGACCATTTTAATGCCGGGCGTGTGGGCATAATAGGTTTCCCTGCTTTCCGAATGGTGTTCGAGGGCCCTGACGCCGCCGCTGTAAGGCGCTCTGAGTACCATGGGAACGTGATACCGCCCCTGGGAACGCCAACGGTATCGAGAGGCATGATTTTCGATCTGGTGAAAATTATGGTAGGAAAATCCGGAGAATTGGATCTCGCACACGGGCCGAAGCCCGTAAATCGCCATGCCGATGGACATCCCCACAATGGCCGATTCCGCCAAAGGTGTGTCAAAAGATCTATTATCCCCGAACTGATCGATAAGTCCGTCGGTGACCCGAAAGACACCGCCGTCCACGCCCACGTCCTCACCCAACACCACCACCCGGTCATCTTTCTCCATTTCCTGGCGCAAAGCCAAGTTGAGTGCCTGGACCATTGTCATTTTAGCCATGTTGCTTCTCCTTGTGCATGACTTTTAATTCCTCGGCGAGTTCCGCCCGCTGTTCTTTCAGATAAGGCGGTAATTCAGCGTAGGCATGTTCAAACATATGCAAGGGATCATCCAATTTGCGCATCTGCTCTTCAGCCTTGTCGACGGCCGCTTGAATTTCTGCGTTGACCTCCGTCTCTATTGCTTGGAATTTATCTTTGGTTGCCAACGCCTTATCCGTTAAATACTTTTCGAATCGAAGCAGGGGATCTTTTTTCTTCCATGCCTCCACCTCCTCATCCGTTCGATAACGCTTGGGATCATCGGCTGTTGTATGCATCGACATTCGATAGGTTACGCACTCGATCATGGTGGGTCCGCCGCCGGATCGGGCCCTGTCGGCGGCTTCCTTTGCAGCAACGTACACAGCGAGGACGTCGTTGCCGTCTACCTGGATGCCGGGGATGCCGTAGCCCAGCGCCTTTTGGGCCAATGTATCTGAATGGGTCTGCTTGGAAAGGGGTACTGAGATGGCCCATTGATTATTCTGGCACAAAAAAATGACGGGTGCTTGAAAGACACCCGCAAAATTCAGACCTTCGTGAAAATCTCCTTCAGAGGTTGCGCCGTCGCCGAAAAAGGTCATAACGACCTCATCTGCTTTTCTGTAATTGATGGCCCATCCCAAACCCACGGCGTGAAGAATCTGAGAGCCCACCGGAACGGATATGGGCAAATCTCTGCTATTATCGTCAATCCGCCCGCCTTCATTATAACCGCCAAAATAAAGGATAATGCTTTCCATGGGTGCGCCCCGCCAAATCTGGGCCACGGTCTCTCTGAATGAAGGCACCATCCAATCCGATGGACGCAACACTGCAGCCGAACCCACCTGCGCCGCTTCCTGGCCGGTCGTGAGTGCAAACGTTCCGATACGGCCCTGACGTTGAAGACTCAACATCCGTTCGTCGAACCTTCGGCCCAGCAGCATCGCCCGATAGAGTTTGAAAAGAAAATCTTCGGGAATATCCGGCTCAAGGCTTTTATCCAGTGTCCCTTTCTCGTCCAATATGGAAAGATATTCCATTTTGCAGGGAATATTAATCTTTTTTATAGGCATTTTGGTCTCCTTTTGAGGGATATTTCAAAGAATGATAAAAGTGCGTTTTGAATCTCGCTGAGGATGCATTGCAAAAAAGCGTAAACAATATGTATCGCTCAGGATCGGGTTGCCCGGATGGGAATATCGTTAATTGTTCAAAATGACACGGTTTGACCAATAGCAGGTTTTTGGCAGACCACCTATTGAAATAAGTATATTGGCGCCACCGATTTTCGTCAAGTTTTATC
>JBAUWG010000386.1:0-1865 GCA_049583675.1 Desulfobacterales bacterium
CTTTGGCGGCTCTCAATTTAAAACGGATGTTGAGACAAGCGTCACTCTCCCGGAAATCGTCAGTTTTGGAATCGCCTGGAAACCAGCGACTCGCCTGACTCTGGCATTTGATGTTGAATGGGTCAGATGGTCGCGGTTCAATCAGCAGATCATTGACTTTAAAAATGAAATTCCCGCAGCCGGCCTTTCGGATATTTTAGTAGATCTTGATTGGAATGATCAATGGCTCATTAAGTTCGGTTTAGAATACTATTTAAACGAAGGTTTTGCCTTAAGAACAGGATACGCATTTGTAGAAACCCCCGTGCCGGAACACACCCTGTCACCCGCCAATCCGGATGAGAACGGACACAATTTCAGCATTGGATTCGGGTACAAAATCGGCAAGTGGATTGTGGACGGTTTTTACATGGTCGAAATCTACAAGGATAGAGACGTTAACAATGATATCTTGAGCGGCGAGTATAAAAATATTGCCCATTTTATCGGGTTTAGTATCGGAAACAAATTTTAAAGAAACCCTTTATTATTAGATTACCTTCCGTTTTGTCCATCCCCCATTTTCCCCTTTTTTAACAAAATTATAAAATTTTCATTTTTTTCTCAATCTGTAAGTTATCTGTAAGTTTCCGAGTGTTATTTGTCAGTCAAATCGGGAACGCCTTTTTTGGACTAATGATTTTACGTTCTTGGAGGTGACCTTGAATGGAGAAACGTCGGCTCATGTCCTTTGGCTCTGCCAAATTACCTCCTTCATGAGGAAGGGGTGGCTGTAGCGGCGGCTGCCCCTTCAAAACAATTTCTGATGAATTTGATAGCACGCAGAATCCATACAAAGGGAAAACCACATCTTTGTTAATCAAACGAATGTTATTTACAAAGGAGAATCTTCGGCATCTCATTTTTTTCATCAAAGAGTTCAGCTTCTTGCTGTAATGGCCAAAGCTCTCGCCGAAGAATGTCCCACAGGTAAATTCAGAATTAGGGCAATTAATGAAAACTTAGAAGAGATTTGTGAAACATTACTAATCGATTTCCAATTGAAAGACATGAACTTTCTGAAAGTGGCTTGAGACGGATCAGGGGCAAAACATATTTTAAAAGGCATTTTAGGCCAATAAGAATCATATTTTCTATTTCCTTAACCAAAGGAGGTGAAAGATGCCCATTATTACCATCTCAAGATCTTCCTATACCTACGGTAAAAAAGTCGCAGAAGCGGTTGCCGAAACTTTAGGTTATACGTGCATTTCCCGGGAAGAGGTTCTGAATGCCTCACAAGAATTCAACATGTCTGGTTTAAATCTTGCTCGAGAATTGCCTATCATTTTAGATCAAACTGTCTTCAATAAATATCGATACATCTCCTATATGCGATCCGCGTTACTCAAGCATTTAGCAAAAGGCAAAGTTGTTTATCACGGTTTCTGCGGGCATATTCTCTTAAAAGACATCGATCACGTGCTCAAGGTGCAGATTACCGCCGATCTTGAGGATCGAGTGAAACTCGTCATGGACCGTGACGGCCTCTCAAAAAATGAGGCGCTGTTGTTCATTAAAACAATGGACGACGCGCGAAAAAAATGGTGCCAAAAGCTTTACAAAATCGACCTCTCAAAGATCTGTCAGTATGATATCTCTTTGAACATTAGCAAAATTCCGCTGGACAAAGCTGTAGATGTCATATGCAAGACCGCCATGTTGGATCGATTCAATACAACAGCAGACTCTCGGAAGGCAATGCTTGAAAAGGTTTGTGCTGCTGATGCCAGAACGGAAACGCTCACAGACTCTGAAACCAATCGTATCTGTTCCATCGCTTCTTTGATGAATGTTTAGGATGATTATAAACATTTTTTATTAGA
>JBAUWG010000387.1:0-7163 GCA_049583675.1 Desulfobacterales bacterium
TTATTTTATGAGTTATTTCAATGGATCGGAAAAGGATTTCGCGGTGATTTTTGTGAAAATGTTTTTTGCCTAGCTTATTTGATTCTATTTTAAACTGTAATACGCTTTTGCCCCCAATTCCCGCAGAATGTAAGGCATTTATTCTCAATATCTCTCATCTCTTTTCCTTTAACATCATATCAAACATTGGTTCAAAGTCGCTTTATGTCAATCAATCTTTTTTGATATATTACTGTCTTTTATTTATAATTATTGAATAACCGGACCACGATAGGGTTTTGAAAACAGAGGGCATCGACTAAGATTTTTTGCTGTCTATTGACTCTTTGTGAATAATGGATAATCTTGCTATTCATGGCAGGAAGCTCCAGTCTTGTTAGATGATCAATGAACGGCCTGATTTATGAAACCTGACACCATAGAGCAAAAAAAAGAATCGCCGCTGAAATCGATTATCAGGTCTTTGCACCATCGTAATTTTCGGCTGTTTTTCGGCGGCCAGACTATTTCCCTTATCGGCACCTGGATGCAGCGAATTGCCTTGGGATGGCTGGTTTACCGGATGACCAACTCTGCCCTTCTCCTGGGGATTGTCGGGTTCGCCGGCCAGATTCCCACATTTTTTTTTGCATCCTTTGCCGGCGTACTGGCCGACCGCCTTAACCGGCACCGTATACTGATTCTCACCCAATCCCTGGCCATGGTTCAGGCTTTTGCTTTATCGTTTCTTGTTTTGTCCCATCAGATTAAAATCTGGCATATTGTCGTCCTGGCCATATTTTTGGCAATCGTTAATGCGTTTGATATGCCCACCCGCCAAGCTTTTTTGGTGGAAATGGTTGAAGACAAAAAGAATCTGGGCAATGCGATTGCCCTCAATTCGTCCATGGTCAATTGCGCCCGCCTGTTGGGGCCGACCGCAGCCGGATTATTGATTGCCGCCTTCGGCGAAGGAACTTGTTTTCTGATCAATGCCATCACCTATATGGCGGTCATCATTTCACTGCTTTTGATGAAGATCGGACGAAAAAAGATCGAGCCGCGTACTGCGAAAGTCTGGCATGAACTTAAAGAAGGGTTCCGGTATGCGGCCGGTTTTGCGCCCATTCGGGATATCCTTCTGATTTTTGCTCTCGTCAATCTGGTGGGAATGCCCTATATGGTGCTGATACCTGTTTTTGCTAAAGATGTGCTGCACGGCGGACCCAGCGCATTGGGATTTTTGATGGGCTGCAGCGGCCTTGGCGCCTTGGGGGGCGCCGTATTTCTGGCCTCCAGAAAAACGGTGCTCGGCCTCGGCAAAATGATCCCCATCGCCGCAACGATTTTTGGTTCGGCGCTGATCGTATTTTCATTTTCAAGGATATTGTTGTTCTCTTTACCGCTCATGCTGCTCACCGGCAGTGGCCAGATGATTCTGATGGCGACGAGCAATACCCTTTTGCAGACGCTTGTGGATGACGATAAACGCGGTAGAGTCATGAGTTTCTATACTATGGCCTTTATGGGGGCCACACCCATAGGCAGCCTGACCGCCGGTTTCTTGGCCAGTAAGATCGGAGCGCCCTGGACCGTATTTATCGGCGGGATAATCTGCATTTGCGGTGCTGTATTTTTCGCCAAGAGACTGCCGATATTAAGAGAATTGGTCCGTCCCATTTACGTTAAAATGGGCATCATTCCGGAAATTGCCATGGGAATCCAAAGTGCCAGCGAATTGTCGATGCAAAGAAAATAATTGAGATGAAGCGAATTTTAAAATCGGGTTCATTGGATCGTTTGGTCGGCGTTGCTCTGATTGTCGTATCTGCTTCGAGTTTCGGTGCGATGGCAATCTTTGCCCGCCTGGCCTATGAAGCAGGAACAGATCCGATTACGGTTCTATTTCTTCGCTTTACCATTGCCGCTGTCTTTATGGTTGCCGTTATGGCCGTTAAAGGCATCGCTTTTCCAAAAGGACGCACGCTGATGAGCCTTTCACTCATGGGCGCACTCGGTTATGTGGGGTTTTCCCTTGCGTTTTTTACGGCGCTTACAATGGCTCCTGCGGGGCTGGTTGCCATTCTTCTTTATCTTTACCCTGCGTTTGTCACGATTTTGGCCACCATCTTACTGAAAAAACCGGTTACCATTTTTAAATTCGCCGCACTTTCAATGACCTTTGCCGGAACAATACTGATCATCGGCCTGGACAGCGGCAACAGCCAGGTTCTTGGTATTGTTCTGGGGATAACCGCAGCGGTTCTCTATTCAATCTACATCGTCGTCGGAAGCAAGGTCATTTTAAATGCCGGTGCATTTCCCGCATCTACGGTGGTTATCATTTCAGCAGGGGTTGTTTTTAGCGGCGTCGTTGCCGTAAAAGGCGTGCATTTTCCAGCGACGTTGACCGGATGGATTTCAGTATTTGCCATTGCCTTGATATCAACAGCGCTTGCCATTGTGACGTTTTTTGCGGGTTTAAAAAAAATCGATCCTGCAAATGCGTCCATGATCTCTACCTTGGAGCCTGTGGTCACTGTATTGCTGGCTGTGATGGTCCTCGGGGAGACCGTGTCGATACCTAAAATCTTAGGCGGCATCATGATTCTTGTGGCTGTGGTTCTTTTGGCAAAAAAAGAGGCTTTTGCGCAGGTCTCAGGAGTTTAATGGATGATGCATGCATATGGGGATGTTCAGTCACAGGATACCCGCCAACCTTTCACGGCCTATCCATAAAGGTGCTGCAGGAAATAATTCATCTGTTTGTGCCACCAGGGCCAGTCGTGATTCACGTCAAAGCCCCAGAAATCGACCCATGCGGGAATCGATTTTTCTCTAAAAAGAAATTCGAGAGCGCGCGTGTCGGCAACGGCTTTACCTTCCCAGGGGCCTTGCCCGACGCAGACAATGATTTTACTGTGCCGGTATTGATCCAGATACCACGGGTCATCGATTCCCGAAAGATAATTCAAAGGAGAATTGAAGTATACCGCAGGCATATCGGCGGCCGAGAGCCCGAACTCGCTCCGATCCAGACGGTAGAGGCCGCTTAGGGCGATGGTACCTTCGAAAACATCCGGATGCTTGAGGAAAAAATTCACGGAATGATAGGCTCCCATGCTGCATCCGTTGGCCATCACCCGTTCATTAGGCGAGCGGCAATGATCTCGGATGAACGGGATGACCTCTTCGACCACATAATGGTCATAGGCTTCGTGGCTCATATTTCGATTTGCCGGAGGTACGGCAAAATTGTACCAGGATTCTGCGTCGACGCTGTCTATGCAAAACATCTTGATTTTGCCGTTATTGATAAATCCGTTAATGGCGTGGATCATTCCCATACCTTCATAATCAAAATAGCGGCCTCGGGAGGAGGGAAAAACGATAAAGGGTTTTCCCCAGTGTCCGTAAACTTTTAGCGCCATATCCCGATTCAAATTCGCGCTGAACCATTTGTGTTCTTCGATGTGCATATTTAGGTATCCGTTGCATGAATGTAATTGACGATCTTAAAAATGTCGTCCAAATCAGCTGATCTGAAAATATAGCCGATATCGCCCAGGGCACTGCTAAACACGCCGGGCACGCTTGCCACCTGGACCATAAAATTACCGTAACGGCCCATGATGTCCTCATGGCCGTAGAGATAGCGATAGCTGTTTTTTCGGCTCGCATAGCAGCAGTGATACTTACGCGTAAAAGGAATTTCCGAACGCCGGTGCACCAGCAGCTCGGCCCAAATCCGGTAAATATCGATGTCACAGGCATAGTTGAACATATCGGTAGTAAAGCCGCCCGGCGGCCGCATATTGACTTCCAGCCCCGTATAGGAGTTGGGGGCGGTTTGGAAGAACTCGATGTGAAAAAAACGATCGCTGACCTTGAATGCCTCTACGCACCGGCGCCCAATCGCCTCCAGGGCCGGTGGAATCTCCCGGAGAGAGTAGTAATAGATGTGGCGATTTTCATTGACCGTTTCCATGATTCCTTGGCTGAAGGCATGCGCGGTGTAGAACACGAGGCGGCCGCTGTCGTTTGCCAGTCCGTCAAAAGAATAAATGCTGCCGGAAATGAATTCTTCCATCATGTATTCCACAGCCGGCTTGCCAATAAAAAAGTTTGCCAGGTCTTCATCGTTTTCCAGGCGATAGGTGTCCAGGGCGCCCACGCCGGCATCGGGTTTAGCCACCACCGGATAGCCCGTCTCTTTGATTAATTTTCGAGCATCCTCCATGGTCTGTACCACACGCCCCCGCGGCACCGGCACTCCGGCCTCTTTGAATTTGTCTTTCATCCGGGATTTCCGGCGAATGTCGTCGATGTCGCGGCATCGAATACCAAAGATATTGAAATCGTCCCGTATCCGGGCCTCGGTGCTCAGCCAGTATTCGTTCAGTGATTCAAACCGATCGATCTTGCCGTACTTGTGGGTAAAAAATCCACAGGCGCGTAGCAGTGCATCATAGTCGTGCATGTCATCTATTCGATAGTACTCTGTGAGAGAGTCGCGTACGTCAGTGTCCAAATGATCGTACTGCGCATCTCCGACTCCCAATACATTGGCACCGGCCTGTTTCAGATGCCGGCAGAACCGGTGATAATGGTGCGGGAAGTGAGGCGAGAGATATACGATATTCATGGTTTTTACCTTCGTTGACAATAACTCATCTTCTGCTCAGGGCTTCCGCAGAATAAAATCCCTAATCCGTTCACCCCTTGCAACCGGCAAGCCGCTTTCTTGGAAGTGCTGTTTCATGACCGACTTTTTTTTAACCGGTCCAGGTTTTCCGGCTGAATACCCTCAATGCCCAAACAATAACCACTTTGCAGCAAAAAGAAAAGAGGCGTTTTCTCCATATTATTATGGATTCTATCTATTGAGACGATTCGTCTTGGAATTTACAATTTCCTTTGAGTTCTTCCGGTGTAATCGTGTAAAGTGCATCCAACATGGCAATCATGAAACTTCCCGGCGCAAGTGCATTTTTTCCTGCAACTTCACCGGCCAGTCCGAAAAAGGCCAGTGCCGTGGCTGTTGCGCTGACCGGATCTTCGTCGACCGACAAAAAAGCACCAATGGTCGCCGTCGCCGCACAACCGTTTCCGGTGACATATCCCATGAGCGGATGACCATTTGAGACCCGTATCATTTGTTCCCCGTCCGTAATCAAGTCAATGGGACCCGTGACTGCAAGGACCGCTCCAATCTCGCCGGCGAGAATTTTTGCGGGCTCCACGGCCGCCTCAACCGAATGAATCGAATCAACCCCTTTGGTTTTTGAATCCTCCTGTCGGAGGGATAAAATCTCTGATGCGTTCCCGCGTACGACGCTGATTCGGGTTTCTTGGATGATTTTTTTTGCGGCGCTTGTTCTGAACGATGTTGCTCCAGACCCGACAGGATCGAGTATAATTGGTGTTTGTAATTCAGATGCCTTTTTCCCTGCTTTTATCATCGATGCAATCCAATCATCATTGAGCGTGCCGATATTGAGAACCAGGGCCCCGGCCAGGGACACCATTTCCTCCACCTCATTTAAAGCATGAGCCATCACCGGTGATGCACCCATCGCCAACAGGGCATTTGCCGTATAGTTCATTACCACGTAATTGGTTATATTGTGAATCAATGGCTTTTTCTTTCTTATTGCTGATAGATTCAGAGCCGCTTTTTCTGATAAACTTTTCATATTTTGCCTCATTGTCGGTTTAAATTAAAAATGTAACATTTATTGATCGAAAAGAAAAAAAATCAGACAAATGTCAAAAGTGTTGTATCTCGGCCAGAAGCCGGTCTATGTCGATTTTGTATCCTAAAATTAAAGAAAAATCAAAAAGGCAAACCCAAAAATTAATTTATTTTCAGTGGTGTCCATATTTTTCATTGACAGGACAAAATAAGTTTCAACTCGGATTAATTGGTTGAAAATAAATATTTTTGCGTTAGAATACGGACTATAAATCATTTCGGCGTGTATTTTTAAAAAATAAGTCCAGCTTGGATGATCCCAAAATGAAATGATAGTATTTCCAATAAATGGGACTCTTTGAAGTCCATTTTTTTTACCATGATTTTGAAAGGAATCCATAATGAAATTTACCAGCATTAAATTGGCACAATACATTGCGATCCTGTTAATCTTTCTGGCAGGTTCTTTTCCGGCATTGGCAAAAGACACGAAATCTCCCACGGAGAAGGCGGCCGTAGTGAACGGCGTGGTCATTTCCCAAAAAGAGCTCGCGAAAGAAATGGACTTTCATCTTCAGCGTATTTCCCGGCAAGGGTTACAACTATCCAAGGAACAAATGGCAGAATTAAAAAATAAGGTCCTTGGAAATCTCATTGACCGGGAAATCCTGTATCAGGAAAGCCAAAAATCGGGGATCAAGGTCGATAAGAATAAAATAGATGAGGAATTGTCGGTGATCAAAAAGCGTTTTCCCAGCATGGATGAATATAAAAAGGCCTTGAGCACAATGAAGATATCCGAGGATGAAATTAAAAATCAGATCAAAAAGAAACTTGCTATCAACGCGTTGGTCGACATGAAGATTGCCCAGAAGATCGTCGTCACGGATAAGGAAACCAAGACGTATTATGACGCCAACCCGGATTTGTTCAAACAGCCTGAACAGGTGAGAGCCAGCCACATTTTAATCAAGGTTGAAGCCGGCGCAGATCAACAAAAGAAAGCGCAAGCCATGCAAAAAATTAAGGAGATTCAACAAAAGCTGAAGGACGGCCAGGATTTTGCCGCACTGGCGAAAAAGTATTCAGAGGACAAAGGCAGCAGCGCTAACGGCGGTGATCTGGGATTTTTCGCACGCGGGCAGATGGTCAAGCCTTTCGAAGATGCAGCATTTGCAATGAAACCCAATGAAGTCAGCGACATTGTCGAAACTCAATTTGGGTATCACTTGATAAAAGTATATCGTCAAAAGCCGGGAAAAATTCTGGTGTACGCCGAAGTCAAGGATCTGCTCACCGAACGTATGCGGCAGGAAAAAACCCAACAGGAAGCCACAAAGTATATCGCCGAGCTTAAAAAAGATGCGAAGATAAAGAGATACTTATAGAATGCGTGTACGGTTCCTATAGCCTTGCGTCTGAAAAGTCGGTTTTTGAGCCTGATTAAAAACCATTGCTACTCTTAACACCATAGGGCAAAATTAAATAT
>JBAUWG010000388.1:0-2590 GCA_049583675.1 Desulfobacterales bacterium
AAAAATAATCCTCGGAATATCAACTATATGCCTGTGGTTATTTTTTTCGCATGCCTTGATCTCGAACAAAAATCCTCATTTATGGATGGACACTATTTAACGCTATAATAATTTTATGATGATTCTGGAGATCAAGATGCTGGGGATTAAAGTCATTAATGAAAAGTTTTATTAAACCTGACGGTTAAAAATCATTTGGAAATTGCAGTCTAAAGTTAAATAGAGAGGTGCCTCGATGCAACAAGATAGACTAAAAGACGAAATAAATTTGAGTTTGGCCAAAATGATCCCAGAAGGAAATTTAGAAGAACAATGTGCTAAAATCTCAAACTGGCTTAGAAGGCACTATCCTTTGGACGGCATTGGATTTTTTCTCAAGAAACCCGAAACAACACGGGCTCATTTTTTCACAGAAACAATTCCACCAAATCTTATCCACAATTTGGAGGAAATGCTCCTCAGAATCAGCCAGACCGAAGCAGCGGAAAAGGCTGCCCTATTTTTTGCGCAAAAAGAGGGGCGATTTGTTGCGTTCAACCCCCGGGAAAATCCCGGCACGCTGGAACCCATTGGACTAATTTTCCATCTGGGAGATATGGGTGACTCCATGGGCACCCTTGTTCTGGTTTCAGATCCGGTAACAATCCAAGATCTTACATCCAAAAGACCGGAGGAATTCTCTTTTGTTCCTCTGATATCCAGCCTGCTCAATAACGCCTTATCCCATGAACAAAAAAACTCCAAAATACGCATGCTCAACCTGTACCAGACCGTCAGTTCATCATTGGCTTATATCGGCGATCTGCAGGAACTCCTGACCGCCATTATCGGGATTGTGACATCTGAACTCCTTTGCGAGGAATGTTCGGTACTCCTGTACGATGAAGAGAACAATGAATTCGAATTTTTTACGGCATTCGGCGAAACCGGGATAACCTTATCATCGGTACGATTCCCCGCCGATAAGGGGATTGCCGGCCGGGCGCTGAGAGAACGCAAGACCCAGGTCATCAACGACGTTCAAAACGATCCGGACTTCTACGGCAACATCGATAAAGACCATAATTTTAAAACAAAGTCTATCATCGCCGCTCCTTTGATTGCGGGAGAAGAGCCTGTGGGAGTCCTCAATGCCATCAATAAAATCGAAACCAAATTTTTTAACAAAGAAGACGATCAGATTATGTCGGCTATCGCAGATGAAATCGCCCTTGCGGTCAAACATGCCAGACTTTTCGAGTATGTGGTTGAGAATTACTGCAAGATAAAACAGGGGAAAAACAGCTGCAAAGACTGTAAACGACCACTAAAATCCTGGACACCTTGTGTCAGGCATCTGGAACTGTTATGAGTTTACTTTACGGCAAATGAGCACCATCATAAGTTGACCAGCGTAAAATAAAGGATGCTACGGATATTTGGGAAAATTGAGTTACTTATAACGAATATATCCCAAGTCCCGATTGCATGTTACTGTAATCGATCGCATGGTTTTTTCAATCAAAGATATTTTGTGTCCCATTGACATATCTGAAAAAGGAGCAAAGTACAGATCACTAATGGTGAGTACAAGTTTTTTGAACGTTTTAAAGCCTGCACTGTCTCCACGGATCAGCAGCTTTCATTTGAAAAATATCTAAAATCCCATTCCGGAATAGCATTTGCTCGCAAAAGGTTGTGGTAATTACCCTCCGTTCCGACTATCCTCAAAATCCGCCTTATTTGAAAAGTTCTATGTATCCCTCAATGTAATCCAGCATCTTTCCAAAAGTTCTCGATTTATTTTTATTCCTCCATTTCATTTAAAGAGTTTAGAAACAAAAAAAAGCGCAAGCCATTGATGGCCGAGCCTTTACCTTTGGTGATATACATCACCGGCTAAATTTTAGATGTCTTAGAATCACCTCCTTTCATCGTAAATTCGGTCTTGGAAATTGAACTCACAGTTTAGACATTACGATTTGTCCCGGCATGCCTCGCAAACTTTTTTGTTGTCCAGGATCTTGGACAAATGTTCAAAAATCTTTTCCATGGCTTTTGTCATGGGTATATTTAGAGTCCCGCCGAGTCTCCTTAACGTACAGGATGATTTGAATAAGAGTTCTGGTGTAAGGGAAGGCTCAAAGCTCCGGATGAGGAATTCCGTACGCTCAAGCGTGAGTTCGAACGTGTAAAAGAGGAGCGCGACATCTTAAAAAAAGCACTGGCCTACTTCTCCCCTGATGGGGAAGTATAATTAAGCTTTTTTATTAGATATGAATCCCCACTTTCGATGAGTTCCATTGAAATATTGCCAGTGTCTTCTTTTAATTCCCCATTTTGCAAAAATCTTATGATATATTTTCCTTTAACTGTAGTTTTACCCGCTGCGTCCACTACAGAATGTGGGTCTAATTCAATTCGGTAATCAAGTGATTCTATCATTTCAAAGTTTCGGCGATATCTTGGTAAAAGTTCATGAAAAGTTTTGTTGTTTTCGGTGGCATCAGGAGTGAAAAAGGCAGTAAATTTGTTAAGATTTTTGTTTTCATATGTTTTACAATAGCGGGATAAAAATGATTTCAAGTGATCTAATTGGTTTGCAATATGC
>JBAUWG010000389.1:0-24647 GCA_049583675.1 Desulfobacterales bacterium
TCGTATTGCCGGAATGGGCAAGCAAGGCATTGAAGCGTCTGTCAGTTCCCCGCTCAATGCTCAATCCTGTGGTAAAAGAGCTGCCCAACGGAATCAAACTGATTGTTCAACCCGAATCCATCAGCCATACAGTGAACATATTCGGGCATGTTAAGAACAATCCATACTTGCAGATTCCTTCCGGCAAGGAAGGCGTCGACGAGGTTCTGGACGGACTCTATGACTACGGAACGACGACACTGGATCGGACGGCCTTTCAAAAAGCAATCGATGACATCGCCGCAGACGTTTCCGCGGGAACGGATTTTTCTGTGCAGGTTTTGACGGATCACTTCGATCGGGGCGTGCAGTTACTGGCGGACGACCTGCTGCATCCCGCCTTGCCGGATGCCGCATTCAAAATCGTCCGAGACCAGGTCAAAGCTATCGTTGCAGGCCGAGAGCAAAGCCCGGACGAATTGACCCACCGGGCTCTGAAAACCGCCTTGTTGCCCCGGAAGGATCCCGCCTTGCGCCGGGCCACACCGGAGACGGTTGCCGCGCTGACGTTGACAGATGTTCGAAATTACCATTCCGCCATTATTCGGCCCGACGAGACCATTATCGTGGTGATCGGAAATGTGGCACCCGAAAAGGCAGCATCCGTCATAAACAAATACTTTGGCGCCTGGAAAGCCGTTGGTGCCAAACCGAACCTTTTGCTTTCCCCGGTACCGCCAAATATGCCTTCCACCGTCAACGTTCCGGACACCAGCCGTATTCAGGACGAGGTCATACTGGCCGAAACCCTGGGTATAACCCGCTCCAATCCGGACTACTACGCTCTTAATCTGGGCAATCACGTCCTGGGCGGCGGGTTTTATGCCACACGTCTGTACCGGGACCTCCGCGAGCAAACCGGCCTGGTTTATACTGTTGGCGTCGAACTGGATTCGGGTAAAACCCGCAGCACCTTTGCGGTGACCTACGCCTCTGACCCGTCTAACGTCAATCAAGCACGCGCCATCGTGGAACGTAACTTGAAAATGATGCAAAATCAATTGGTTAGCCCCGTCGAGTTACAGCGGGCAAAAGCGATGCTGCTGCGTGAAATTCCCCTGACCGAATCAAGCTTGGGAAGCATCGCCCGGGGATTCATCCACCGGTTGGTGTTGGATCTTCCCCTGGACGAACCGAGCCGAGCCGCACAACGCTATCTGGCGCTGACGGCAAAACAGGTCAGATCGGCATTTGCAAGGCGGCTTCGGGTCAAAGACTTGGTCCAGGTCACAGAAGGGCCAACGCCTCATTAACCGAAAATCAGATCACTGCAGGAGGAAAATTATGTTGCATTATTTCCCATTGGCACTTCCCTTTTTGTTGATACTCTTTTTTCTTTTTATATTTCTGATCGTCATGATCGAAGTGGGCGTTCTCGGATATGCTTACCATACCATCGGCATTAACCGGCGTTACGTATTTTTGCTGCTGTTGATGTGTTTTTTAGGCAGCTACATCAATATCCCTGTATATCAATTGCCGCCGGAGACCGTTCGAACCGCCGGCCAAGTGACATTTTTCGGCATTCCATATATCATTCCCAGCGTCACCCAATGGCCGGGAACGGTTATCGCCGTCAACGTCGGCGGCGCTGTTATTCCGACAATTCTCTCCATCTATCTGATTTTCAAGAATCAACTTTTCGGCGCGTCGCTGCTCGGCGTCGCCGTGGTGTCGGTTGTCGTTCATGGGTTGGCCCATCCGGTTCCGGGGCTGGGCATCGCCGTACCCCTTCTGGTTCCACTATTAGCAGCCACGGCGGTGGCGATGCTGCTTTCCACCAAGCATGCCCCGGCGCTGGCTTACATTTCCGGTACACTCGGGACTCTGATCGGTGCGGATCTTTTGAATCTCGGCAAAATACATGGCCTTGGAGCGCCCATTGCGTCAATCGGCGGGGCCGGAACTTTTGACGGCATTTTCATGACCGGCATCCTGGCGGTTGTGCTGGCCGGACTGATGACACGTAAAAATACGCCCACTTGAAAACATCATTGGGCGTGGTTTTATCCACGAGATTCTTAGACCATAATTGTAGGACACTCACCGACATCAAGTTCTGGCAATCTCCTACAGGAAAATCAGAAGGAGGCTTATACCGGTTTTTTTAAATATGCTTAAAATAATAATAACTGAAAATATACAGAGATAAAGTTTAACGGCTTCTTGTGGAATCGGATCCGGGAGTGTCAATCACCGCCGGGTACGTTGAAAAATATAAACTTCAACGGAGCTCAATTTTTCCGGAATTTTGATCGATCCGGGGTATTTTCATCAAAACAAAAATGTTAGGAGGATAAAATGATTTACAAACACACTCGAACAATGCGTTACCTGTTTATCTTCGTCACTGTGCTGCTGACCTTGGGAGTGACCCAATGCGAGTCACGGTCTTCCAGTGCAATGACGGCACAGAAGTTGGTCGCCGTCGCCAGCGCAGCGACAAATGCCGGTCCCTCTATGAAGGCGGCAGCGCCGGTGAACGTCAATCCGTCAGCCGAAGATCTGAGTACCGCTATCGCAAGGGTTGCCAAGGAAGCACTTCCGGCAGTGGTACATATTGAGGTCACTCAGAGTCAGGAAGTCAGTAATCCGTTCTTGCCCTTTGAGAACGACCCGTTCTTTCATTACTTCTTCAACGCTCCCAATCGTCGTATGCCTCGCAAGTTCAAACGAGAACTCAAAGGACTGGGAAGCGGCATGATCATGGATGCCCAGGGATATATTTTGACCAACAACCATGTCGTCGCCGGTGCAAACAAAATTCAGGTGTTTCTGGCCGACGGGCGTGAATACCCGGGCAAAGTCGTCGGCACCGATCCAAAGACAGATCTTGCCGTGGTCCAGATCAAGACCGATGAAAAGCTTCCCCATGTCACGTTCGGCGATTCGGACAAATTGGAAGTCGGTGACTGGGTGGTGGCTATCGGGGCCCCTCGGGGTCTGGACCAGACCGTCACACAGGGCATCATCAGTGCCAAGCATCGCCGGGGCATTTTGAACCCGAGCAGCTACCAAGACTATTTGCAAACCGATGCCGCCATCAATCCGGGGAACAGCGGGGGCCCCTTACTGAATCTGAAAGGACAGGTCATTGGGGTCAATTCAGCTATCATATCCGAATCCGGTGGATTTGAAGGCATCGGCTTCGCTATACCGAGCAAAATAGCCGTCCACATTGCCGATGAGCTTATCAAGAACGGCAAAGTGGTACGCGGCTGGCTGGGAGTCAGTATCCGGGGCGTGACACCGGCTCTGCAGCAGTCCATGAAGCTGAGTGTTTCCCAAGGCGCCCTTATCGTTGAAGTGGTTAAAGGAAGCCCCGCAGATAAAGCCGGCCTTCAGAAAAACGATATCGTGACGGCGTATCAGGGAAACAAGATCCGGAATGCATCGGACCTGCAAAATCAAGTGGCAAATACCTCCATCGGGAAGGAAATCACCATGACCGTCATGCGAAAGGGAAAATCACAAAGCATTAAAGTAAAAATCGGTAATCTTCAAAACGCCACTAAAATAATGGCGTCCTCCGTGAACAAGCGGCTGGGTGTGGTGGTAAGACCGGTGACGGAAAAAGAGGCTCAGGAATATGGCATGCAAGAACCGAAGGGGGTGGCTATAAAATTGCTCCAACCCGACGGAATTCTGGGAAAAGCCGGATTTGAAGTCAATGATATTATCCTCTCCATCGACGGTCAACCCGTAAGCGGCGTGCAAGGTTTCGTTGACATCGTTCAATCGCTCAAGCCCCACCACTGGGTTCAATTTTTGGTCCTGGATCACCGAACCGGTCAAACCGGTTACATCCGAGTGATGGTCAACTGAAACACAGATGAAAAGCCTTGTGTGCATGATGGAAATAGAAGCTGTCTCAAAATTAGGATTTTCGGTCGAGATCAAGGCGAGGCCGAGAATCAGCCCACAGGCATACTCAAGTATGTCGAGGACTCGAGACGAGGACTCAACGCCGATATCGGACGAAAAGACTTTTTTGAGATAGCTTCTAATATTCTATCATGCATCATGGGCTTCAACATCCATGCATTGTGACACATACGGATCACAGAGAGGCCGATATGGAAGATCGAAAAAAATTTTCGCTAGGCTACTACTTAATCATCTTTTCGTTGATACTGTTTTTGGAAACGATTTTTTTTTCCGGAACGGCCGTCAAGGAAATTCCTTACAGCAGGTTTCGGGATTTGATCCGGACGAATAAAATCCAGAGTGTGATCATTGAGCCGGATCGAATCTACGGTTTAATGAAAAGCGCTCATGCAGCCGGCAAATCCAAAACAGCCGCTGCCGCCTCCGAAGAGCAAACCAACTTCACACCGCATCAAAAACATACGCCCTGGTATCTGGACTTCGGCAAATTGAATGATAAGCATCAAAAGGAGCGTGATCGCCAATTCATGGTGGTATCTCTGAAAGATCCGCAGCTTCTGCCGGATCTTCAGCGTCACGGAATCGATTACCGCGGGAAGATCGAATCCAATTGGTTCTCCCATTTTATTTCAAACTGGATTATTCCTTTCGGACTCTTTTTTCTTCTCTGGAGTTTTATTGTTCGGAAAATGGGCAAAGGCACCAATTTTCTAAGCCTGGGCAAAAGCAAGGCCAAAATTTATGAAGTTGATTCATCTCAAAAGGTCAGCTTTGAAGACGTGGCCGGTGCTGAAGAAGCCGTGGAAGAGGTCAAAGAGGTCGTTTCCTTTCTGAAGGAGCCGGACCGTTATACCCGGCTCGGCGCCAAGCTTCCCAAGGGCATCCTGCTGGTGGGGCCTCCCGGAACGGGCAAGACACTTTTGGCCCGGGCAGTGGCCGGAGAAGCGGGGGTGCCCTTTTTCAGTCTGAGCGGGTCGGATTTTGTGGAAATGTTCGTCGGCTTAGGGGCCGCCCGGGTACGGGACCTGTTCAAGGATGCTAAAACCAAAGCACCCTGCATCATTTTTATCGATGAACTGGATGCTGTGGGAAAAAACCGATCCCAGGGTGTTTATTCGGGCAGCAATGATGAACGAGAAAATACGTTGAATCAATTACTCACGGAAATGGATGGCTTCGATCCCCAAGTGGGCATTATCATTATGGGTGCCACCAATCGACCTGAAGTCCTCGACCCGGCTTTGTTGCGGCCCGGACGGTTTGACCGTCATATCTTGGTTGACCGGCCCGATCTCACCGGGCGCCAAGAAATATTCAAGGTGCACACCCGCAATCTCAGTTTAAATGATGATGTAAATTTTCACACGTTGGCCGCCGAAACCCCTGGATTTGCCGGGGCTGAGATCGCGAATGTCTGTAACGAAGCCGCTTTGCTGGCTTCTCGTGAAGAAAACAACACGGTTTCACATCATAACTTCCAGGATGCTATCGAAAGGGTCATTGCCGGTCTGGAAAAGAAAAACAAATTGATCAATCCCCATGAGCGGGAAGTGGTCGCCTATCATGAATCCGGACATGCTATCGTCGGGCATTTGACTCCCGGAGCCGACCCGGTGCAGAAGGTTTCCATTATCCCCCGCGGCATCGGCGCTTTGGGATACACGCTGCAAACCCCTCTGGAAGATCGTTTTCTCATGTCACGATCCGAATTGCTCGGCAAAATCAAGGGGCTGTTGGGCGGCCGGGCAGCAGAAGAACTGGTGTTCGGCGAAGCCTCCACAGGCGCTTCCAACGACCTTGAAAAAGTGGCGGATATCGTAAAGAATATGCTCACCGTGTACGGTATGAGCAGGCACGCGCCCAACCTCTCTCTTGTGGAAAAAAACCAGAATCCGTTTCTCGGTCAGGGTCCGATGCTGCAGCATCGTTCAGAAAAGCTTGAAGAGATTATCGATGAAGAAACACAGGAAATCATCAAAGCCTGTTACGAAGACGCCAAACAGCTTCTTTTAGAAGAAAAAGATAAGCTCGAGCATATGGCGCACATCCTCTTGGAAAAAGAGAAAATCGACGAAACGGATATTCTTGACATCCTGGGTCCCCGAGCACTAAAGAAAAAAGCCAATTAAAAAATCTCTATAAAACAAATTCCCGACTGCAGATGGATGTCTGAATCTTCAAGACAGATTTTCGATTATAGACAATTTGACCTTGCGGTGCTAAAAATAAAAACCGGGTCTGTTGGTATATGCCTCAACATGTTTCAATGTGATTGTTCCTATTGAGTCAAACTTGATAGGATTTACCATTTGGATATAAAAAAGGAGGTCTGACCGATGCCGGTTATTTTTATTTCAAGAGGAACCATGTCCGGCGTTCACTTGCTGGTGGATTGTCTCCATGGTCAAACAGGCATTCGCTGCATTTCTCATGAAGATCTGGTAAAAGATGTTAATAAACATGGAGAGATAGCTGCGCGGGTGCTCGAAAAACTTGCCGAGGCGGCTTCGGCTTACGATCAATTCAGCGAACTCAGATGGCCTTATATGGTCCTCATGCGAAAGGCGTTGCTGGAGGAAATTCGTAATGATGATGTCGTATATCACGGTTATTCAAGCCACCTGCTTTTACCGTCCCTCCGGCATTTAGTGCGGGTCCGCATTGAGGCTCCGCTGGAAATGCGCTTAACCATGACCATGCAACGCCTGGCGTGCAATGAGGAAAAGGCCCGTGAGTACATCATCAATGCGGACAATCAACGTATAAAGTGGGCAAGATTCATGTATGCCCAAGACATTCGAGATACCATGCTTTACGATCTCATCGTGAATCTGGATCGTGTCACCTTAAACGCGGCCTGCGGCATTCTCGAATGCATCATGGCGGAGAAGGATTTTCAAGCCTCCAGAGAATCCCGGACCGAGGTGGAGCGGCTTTACCTTGCAACGAAAATCGAGGAGTCGTTGGTCACCGATCCCCGTACGGCAACGTTGGAGATACGTGCCGATGTCCAAAGCGACGGTATCTCTCTAATCGGTCCCTACATAGAGGCCGCTGACCTGACAACGGTCATGAAGATTGTTCAAACGGTGTCCGGCACGTTGACTATTCGATATAGCCCGGGATATGCATCCAAATTTGAAGATAACCGTCATTTCCGAGTCTGGAAACATGAATACGGAATGGACGGATAAAAATTATAAACCCTATTTCCTCAACGCATCAGGAGGGAAAACGCAATGGATGAAGACAAATATAACGAACAGATCGCATCTACTTTAAAGGCGATTCACGCGTTGCTGATTCAGACGGTGGACATTCAACAAGCAGGCACTGAAATCGACAGATCCATCCACGATTTGGAAATAAAACAAACCCAATCCGCCTCGGGTCTGCTGGAACATGCCGCAGTCACCAATACGCTCGCCACACATCGAACCGACATGGCAAAAGAGCGAACCGCTCTCGTCCGCGAGCAAACACGTCTTTCCACCAAATCCACCGAACTCTCCGATATTCGTACCCAGATGTCTCATGAACGCACCGCTCTCGCCGGTCAGAGAACGAATCTTTCTGTATTGCGCACGGATTTTTCACGATCCAGGACCGGTCTCGCCGAACAGCGCAATAGAATGGCCACCACCCGTACTCAATTTTCAGAGAAACGCACTGTGTTTGCCGGCACCCGAACGGTCTTTTCAAATATGCGCACCGCATTGGCTCAAGGGAGGACCTATCTGGCCCTCATTCGTACCGGACTGGCATTTTTTACGCTGAGCATTGCGTTCTTTCGCATGTTTGGTCTTTCCTGGTGGTCCATTTTCGACGGGGTTCTCGCAGTGTTGAGTCTCGCAATGACCGCAACTGGACTGGTGGGTTACAAACGCGCCAATCGCAGGGTAAATGTTCTGCTGCTAAAGGTCCCGGAAGAAGAAGTAGTGGCAACTTAGAATTGGTTTAACCGCATCGAGTCCAAACTCGATTCGACGTTATTTGTTATCGGTTAATGGTTATTGGTTTTTTTTAATTCCAAAATGAAATACTCCGCAGCAAGCTGCGGAGTATTAAAGCGGAATTTACCAAAATCAATCCGCCTTCGCTTTTTGAATAACAATTTCGATAACGGTTATTCATGCTGCTTTATCAGCAAAATGGATGCAGGCAGATCGCGTAAAATGGCATCATTCGTTCGGCCGAAAAGGAAGTGCTCCAGGCGCCCTTCATGATGGGCCAACATGATAATCAGATCGATACTTTCCTCTTCGACAACCTTCTTGATCTCTTCTACCGGCGGACCATCTTTAACCGATACCGCAACCGGCAATCCTTTGTCTTTTTCGGCCTTTACCATCTTATCCAAAACCTCGCGGGCAGCTGCGATCATTGCTTCATATTCTTCGTGGAAGCTGTAGACCGGCAAGTTCCAGCCATCCAGGTTGAACGGGTCATGAATCACGTGCAAAAGATGAAGTTTTGCGTCATATTGATGTGCCAGAGAGATGCCGACCTTTACCGCCTCGCGGCAGTGTAACGTTGATCTGCTGACAACGAGAATGTTTTTTAATGTTTTCATGGTTTGCCTCCTTTGACGGTTTTAGTTTCCTCAATCTACAGATGAAAATCAACGGGCGCGACCCCATCAAACTTCGGCGATTCGCCGATCACTTCTTTAAGACGTCGATGATATTTTCAAATTCACGCGTTTTATTGAAAAAGTAATCGGCGCCGGCTCGAATACTCTGCTGCCGATATTGTGGATAATCATAATTAGTCATAATAATTACAATTATTTCAGATTGCAATGCTTTAATGTCGCCAAGCAACTGGATACCATTTTTGCCGGGCAGGCGAATATCCAAAAGAACGGTATCGGGTTTAAGAACCCGAATATCGTCGAGTGCCTCGCCGGCATCGCCGGCTTGTCCGACAACCCGGACATTCTCAACGTCAGACAGCAGCTCGCACAAGTGTTTCCGCAGTTTGGCGGAATCATCGACGATATAGACTCTTTTCATGGCGACCTTCCTTTTTGTCTTTATCTTATAATAATCAATACCGTGCAATATAGAAATCGGACATCGTCTGATCTTGTTGTAGGCGTTTAGCGCAATCGGATGTCGGCGGTTTTCCGACAAATCCCGTCAAACGAAGACCATCCGGAAGGTTATCCTTAGCGATGGATAATTTTATAATGCTGAATATCTTTCTCCATTTTATTCCTGATCAATCGAGAAACAAATTATGCCATCTAAAACGTGCCGCGATGATGACGCGCATGGGGCGTGATGGCTTCTTGAACCCTTTTAAGAAACCCCTCATGACGCGGGCTTTCCATGGCAAAATGACGATAAACAGTGATTTTAGCCCAGTCCGTAAAAAAAGCCCCGATAATGGCATATCCCCAGACGATGCCGATGTCCTTCCAGCTTATGGGCGTAATGAGGCCAAAACCATACGCCGCCAAAAGCGTCCCGAGCAGTTTGGTCGCAACCGCCGACCAGATCATAACCGGCGCCGGATAGGGTTTTTTTAGAAAAAAGCCTTTGTTTCGCGCAACAAACAGCGTCAGGTGTCCGGCGACCGTCAAGGTGAGAAATATATAGGTTTGTATCTGGGGCACACTCAAGTGCAGCCAGTCGATGGCCAGGTACAACATCAGAAAACTGCCCGTGACCCCTGTCAATCCCATGACGGTGGAAACCACGATAACCTGATGCATATTCCAGCGAACCGGTTTTGGATTGAGATATGTCCTGTCATAGGCAATGGTCATAATCGGAACATCATTGAGAAAGGCCAGTAAAATAATCATAATTGCGGTGATGGGATAAAAATTGAAAACCAACATCGCCAATACCACAAAAACCATGATCCGAATGGTTTCCGTAATACGATAGATAGCATATGAGTTCATTCGCTCGAAAATCCGGCGGGCTTCTTCGAACGCATTGATAATCACCGAAAGACCGGGCGCCGTGAGGACCAGACTCGCTGCCGCGCGGGCGGCGTCGGTGGCGCCGCTGACCGCTATGCCCACATCCGCTTGTTTCAGGGCCGGCGCATCATTTACACCGTCACCGGTCATTCCCACGATGTGGCCGCGGGCTTGCAATGCTTTGACAATACCGAACTTATGCTCGGGAAACACCTGGGCAAACCCATCAGCCTGCTCGACCTGATCCGCGACATCAGGGGCCATTTGTCCTTCTTTTTGATTGGCGGCAAGCAGCCTGTCCGCCGGTTTGATATTTTTCCCGAGGCCAAGCTGCCCGGAGATTTCCCGGCCGATGGCAAGATTGTCTCCGGTAACCATTTTGACCTGAACACCATGCGCTTTGGCCTGGGCAATGGTCTCGGCCGAATCCTCCCGGGGCGGATCAAAAAGCGGCAGAATGCCCAGAAACCGCCAGGGGCCATCATCTTCGGATCGTGCAACGCCCAATGTACGGTATCCTTTGGCGGCAAACTCGTCTACCGCTGCTTCCGCCTTATTTTTCGTGTCCTCGTTCGCGTCACTCATGTTCAAAATCACTTGGGGCGCCCCCTTGGTGACTTTGAAGATTTTTTCCCTATCATCCTTGATGGTTCCCTCCGTTCGTTTGTGGACGGGATCGAAAGGCAGAAACTTAAGTTGATTGTAAGTTTGCAACGACTGCGAATCTTGAAGGCCGCCGATGACCGCCAGGTCGATGGCGTCCTGATTTTCAGGCTTTGAAGCAAGGGCGGCGGCCAAAATCAGCTCCTGATCGTTTCGTGCGCCGAATATCAAAGGCTCTCCCAGTGTGAGCCGATTCTGTGTCAGGGTTCCGGTTTTATCGGAGCATAAAATATCCATACCCGCCATTTCTTCAATGGACTCCAGCCGGGATACGATGGTTTTAAACCTGGACAGTACCAGTGCGCCGACAGTCATGGTCACGGAGAGCACCGCCGGCATGGCCACCGGAATGGAAGCCACGGTAAGAATGAGGGCGAACTGAACCAGTTCAAGAAATGGTGTCCCGCGAAACAACTGTACCAGGACCAGGACGACTGCCAGACCGAGGCTGATATAAATCAGATAATCTCCAATTTGCAGTACGGCTTTTTGAAAATGAGAGACGGATTTTGCCCCGACAACGAGTTTAGCGGTCTTTCCGAAAAAAGTATTGCTGCCGGTGGCGGTGACAAGACCGACCATTTCGCCTTGTTTTCCGACCGAACCGGAATACGCAATGTCGCCTTGTTTTTTGTTCACCGGCAGTGATTCGCCGGTGAGCGCGGACTGATCCACGCTGAGATAGTCGCCTTCAAAGAGTTTGGTATCAGCGGGAATGATTTCTCCCAGACGCAAACGGATGACGTCGCCGGGAACCAGTTCCTTTGCCGGCACTTCCTGCCATTTTCCATCTCGCAGTGCGTGGCTTTTTAACGCCAGTTTCTTTTTGAGTGCATCCACGGCATTACCGGCCTGATATTCCTGCCAAAAACCCACAATGGCATTAAAAATCAAAAGGGCGATGATGATGTAAAAATCCACCCAATGACGGACCACCAAAGAAAGAATAGCCGCGACCTCTATCATCCAGGGAATAGGACCCCAAAAATACCCTAAAAATTTGCGCAACAGACTGACTTTTTTTTCCTCGATCTCGTTGAGGCCGTATTGATTAAGCCGATTTCCCGCTTCGGAGGAGGAAAGGCCGCCCGTATCGGATTCGAGTTTTTCAAACAATTCCTGAATCGGGCTTTTTTCCGACTCCGCGCCGCTTACAAATACAGGTTCCATAAAATGGCCCTCCTTTGAGTCTTTCATGACCGATGCATTTTCTCGTTAAACCAATATAAGCAGCAGGAAAAATTTCGAAAATCAGTGATCGTCTGAAAATATTGTAGGAAATCAGGAAAACGCCCTGTCGGTTATCGTCTGACATAAATTGATGCATGTAACAAAAATTACAGGTGAGAGACCAGGCTTAGGTGATCTCCGGGAATGATTTACTTTGCTGAGAGGATATCGAATAAGTAAAATTCCAAACGATACGAAGAAGTTGAGGCGGGCAAAAATATAACTGCGTATCTCGCAGATTAATCGATGAGATGGTTTTGGAATGCATAACGGGTAAGCTCTGCGTTAGTCTTCATATTCATTTTTTCCAAAATTCGTGCGCGATACGTACTGATGGTTTTGACGCTCAAGTTTAGTTCTTCCGCAATTTCCGTAACCGTTTTCCCCGATGCGACCATATACAGCACCTGATACTCTCGATCCGACAAAGTCTCATGAAGCATCTTCTCGGAATCGGCATCTAATGCAAAAGCAATCTTTTCAGCGAGATTGGTACTGATATACTTGCCGCCGCGGTGAACTTTCCGTATGGCCGCTATCAGTTCGGAGGAAGCGCTTTCTTTGGTCAGATACCCGGATGCGCCGGCCTTGAGAATCCTCAAGGCATACTGGGCTTCAGGGTGGACCGTCAAAATGATCACCGGGATTTTCGGTTTCTCGATCTTCAGTTGTTTCAATACATCCAGGCCGTCCATCCCCGGCATTTTCAAATCCAGCAAAACGACATCGAAATCTTTTTCGCGGACCTTGGTCAAAAGTTCGCTGCCGGTGCCGGCTTCATCAGAGACCACAAAATGGGAAGAACCGGCAATAATCTGCTTCAAGCCTTCGCGAACAATGGGATGGTCGTCGGCAATAATCAATTTAATCATTCTGGCCCTCTTTTTCCTGAAAAGGGAACACGGACAATGACCCGTGTTCCCTTGTTGGGATGACCGATAAAATCAACCTGTCCGTTTAAAGGATAAAGGCGCTCCCGTATACCCAGCAGGCCGAAGGATTGTGAATTGCTGATTTCAGCTTCCGTAATTCCGCGGCCGTTGTCCGCTACTTCCAGCAGCAGTGTATCTTCATTGGTTTCCAACCGGACGTTAACTTCAGTGGCACCGGAATGGCGCATAATATTGGTCAAGGTTTCTTGAAATATGCGAAAAGCCGCGGTGGACTGATCTTTGGTCAAATCGAGGTCAGCGACACTGGAATCAACCCGGCATCGAACCCCCGTCCGGTTTTGAAATTCTTCGGCCTGCCATTCAATGGCGGATTCAAGACCGAAATCATCCAATATGACTGGTCGCAGTTCCGATGATACGGTGTGGAGGGTTTGGAGTGACGCATCAATGACCTTGAACATGGCATCAATTTTATTCTGAATTTGCGGTTGATCCTGAATCATGTGTTTTTTCAGCCATGACAAATCCATTTTCAGAATCGTCAGCGATTGGCCGAAATCGTCATGAATTTCTCGAGCGATTCGTGTCCTTTCCTGCTCGCGGACATCTTGCAGATAGGATGCAAGTTCCCGGAGCTGTTCTTTGGATCGTTCGAGCGCTTCTTTGGCCTCATATTCCCGCACTTCGCGCAGTTCCAGCGCAGCCGCCATATCATTAAAAACCCGGGCCAAATGGCTGATCTCGTCACCCCCGCGAATGGGTCCGATACGGGTGGCAAGATCACCCCCAGCGAGCATCCGACTGGCCTTTACGATCATATTGACGCGTCTGAGAACCAGCGCGTCACCCGCCCACCAGATGATAAGAACCGCCAATATTGCGATAAATCCAAGCAAAATGATATTGCGGGCAAAAACGCGTTGGGATGTCGCAAACGCAATTTTTTGAGGAATTTCCAGTGATATATAGTGGCGGCGGGCTTTCAGAGAGCTGGGCGCCGGCGCAAAGGCATAAATGCGGGTAACGCCGTCATCCCCGATCGTCTTTTTTACACCTGTTTTGTGCTTTAAAATCCACTGCAGCAGTGATGGATCAAAGTGATCCGGTTCAGTCCATTTTTGCAAATGAGGTTTGTACGTGAGAATGTCCCCGCCATCATCGATTTGGATCAAGGTGGAACCTTGCGGGAATTCCGCAAAGGACTTATAGATCGATCGATTGATCCAGTTTAAGGCAATCGCCGCAAAAACCGCGGCCTTCACGTGATGGTGTTTATCCAGGACCGGCAAAGCGAAATACAGCATGGGTTCTTGGGTGATATAATCGACTTTATAATCGCCCATGGTAAAATTCTTCTCCCCGATACACCGGACAAACCACGCCGGTTGCTCGGATCCTTTGAAGGGTGGAACACCGCGCGCACTGCTTATAAGTTGTCCCTGGGGCGTTAAAACCCCTAAATCCGCATACCCTTGAGATTGTTTGACAAGGACCGCAAAAAAGCGCCTTGCCTCGTCGGATCGGACGTCATTCAGCAAAAAAAATTCTGATATGGCACTCAGCAGATTGCGGGTCGCCTCCAGTTGTTGGTGCTCTTCATTGGCTGCGGAATGCGCGAGGAGTATCGCATTATTTAATATCGCACCCGTTTCGATGTTTTTTTGCTCCTCGGCGGTATAGAATATCAGAGCGCACACCGGTATGAATGCGGCCAAAACCAGCAGATATAGTCGTGTTCTAAGGCTTGTTGCCGAGAATATCTTCATGGATGCTCACCATCTGGCTCAAGATACATGGCAAAACAAAATATGGGAACATGAATTTTTCATAAATTAGTATCAAATAGTTATGTATTTTAAAATAATTATTTTCCGCTTTTCGACCGTAGGTTTTCAAGACACGTTTCGAAAATGATTGCAAAGCAATCCAAATCTTATAATGGATAAGATAAGAAACGGCAATGAGCTGAAAAGTTAATGATTAAATTTTGATGGAAAATCTATCCTACGATATAGGTTCCGGTCCCCACGGCGATTAAAAGATCCTGATCATTATACAGTTCCATACGGGTTACACTGACTCGTCTGCCGGCCCGCATAATGGAGCCTGTTGAAACAAAATGATTCCCCTTACCCGGTCTCAGGTAGTCGACACGCAGATCAATGGTGCCGATTTTTGTTAAACTTTTCCCGACCTCTTCACTCGTACGTCCGGCCATTCTCCGGAGGACACCCAAAGAGGCGGTTATGCCGCCGGTGGTGTCCAAAACCGCGGAAATAACACCTCCGTGAAGGATGCCCTGAACAAAATTTCCGATAAACGCGTCCTTCATCACAAACGTTACGCGCACATCTTCTAACTTTAACGATTCGATCTTAAGACCTAAAACCTTGTTAAAGGGAATTTCTTGTTCATACAAATTCCGCAGCATTTGCAGCCGATCATCAAGATCCATGGTTTTGTCGGACATAATGAAATTCCTCGTTTTCTTTTTGCACGGTGAGGCGCAGATAAGACATCTCGGCATAAAAGATAGCAACGATAGTGTCCATTCATGAATAGACACTTATTAACAACCTAAATTGAGACAATCCATAAAAAATAAAAATATTTTATCCCCTTTTAAAATTTGAAACACTCAGTTTAAGAATAAAATATCTGTGAGTAAGGCCGTTCGGAAAAAAACGCTGCTCTGTCTCTGATTCGCTTCCAAATGCCTGACATATCAGCGCTTATTGCCTGTTCCGGACAATTTTTCATGCAATTAAAACAAAAAACGCACCCATCGTCATATTCCGGATACGGCGTAAAAATAACGGCATCCATTGGGCAAACTTCCGAACATGCCTTGCATTGATTGCACCGCCCGGTATCTAATTTTCTTTTCGGAAGATGCGCTCTGGCAGTATCAAGACCGGTCTTTTCCATCTCTTCATGATTCTCTTTTGTCTGATACGCCAAGTCGGACAGATTGATCCCTTTCGGCTTCGCTTTGTGGAGCTTTTGATGAACATGATTCACCAATTTTCCAATCATATGATCGTCGCCGGCATCCGGATGCCCTTTTCCCAAAGCATCTTCAAGCGCCCACATCAAGGAATGAACCGCCAGGATCTTGGCCGCACCAAAGAGCGTAAACCTTTTTTCTATTAATTCTTTACCCATTTCATACAACGAAATACCGCTGCAAGCCCCGCCCCAGGTCACAAAAGGAACGGCAAAGACGCCGGGATTCTCTTTGAGTCCGGCAATACATTCCATCACGGGCGGAACCGCATGAGAGGCATATACCGGCGAACCGATAAACAGACAACTTCTGCCTTCCGAGTTTTCCATCTGTTGCGAAATCGCCGCAGCGACGCCGCTGTTTCCTTCTGAAAGATCAAAAGAGGATGTCTCGGTACCCAGCGCCCGAAACTGTTTCTCGATAACCTCTGCGACATGCCGGGTGGATCCTGCCGGAGAAAAGTACACAATAAACACGTTTTTCTTTTTTAGAACCATTTTCTCACCATCTCAATTCTATCCATATCTTGAAATGTTTTAATGCCGCTTTGTTGCATTTGCAGATGATACTTTTGCCTTATATTTTGGAGAAAATTTCTTGACAAGCAATTTTGTGAGGAGCATGCTTTAACCATAACTTATTTTTTCGAGATTTGCACCCTAAAGCAGCAAAAAAGCCTTCTTCTCCGCCTGTGAGTCTTGCGGATGATCCCCGCAGGCCAAAAGTCCCGCCAAATGGCGGGATTAAGGCAAAATATTTCTTTGGTGCATTATTGTACGGCGCCAAAATTCAAAATGACGCCTTTCTTAAAATTTGTACGGATCTTCGGACGTTGATTATTCGCGGGGCCTTTACCGGGGTTCGAGAAGCTCTTTTAATTTTCACCGTCGTTTTTGCCAACTTTTCGTTAATCTTGCCATCCGGCGGCACCGGTCTGCCACACGTTATCAGCGTTGCCGCCACACAACCGGCGGACAAGGATGGAAAGTGAGGATGCGATATGCGTGATACTGTTTGAAAGGTGTACGTTTTTATCTCTAATCAACATCATTTAAGGAGCATTTAGGATGAGCGATAACACAACCTATCGGGATTTTCTGAATGAAAAATTTGATATCGGGCAACTCTTTGATAAGCCGGAGCCCCTGGCAGGCGTGAGGGTCCTGGAGGTCTGCTATGTTGTTTTGGGTCCTGCGGCCTGCGATTATCTGGCGGAATTCGGCGCCGAGGTAATCAAATTCGAGGGACAAAAAGGGGACCAGATGCGGTTTGTAACGCCGTATGCCTATTTTTGGAAAAACATGTCCCCCGGCCTTGAAATCGAAAATCATAATAAATACTGGGTGGGCATGCATCTGGGTCACCCCCAGGGAAAGGAACTTTTTTTGGAACTGGTAAAAAAGTCCGATGTGGTGGTGGACAACCTCACCCCGGGCCGAATGGCGGAGTGGGGCTTGAGCTATCGGGAACTGAGCCAGATCAACCCGGGCATCATCCAATTGCATGTTTCCGGATATGGCAGCTGGGGCCCCTGGACCGGAAGAACTTCATACGATGCCGTGGCTCAGAGCATGGGTGCTCTGTCGCCCATTACCGGGTTCGAGGATCGGGGACCCATCAAATCAGGCGTATGGATTGCCGACTGGATCACCGGTCTGATGTGCGCCGTGGCTATCATGGCGGCCTTGAACTACCGGGAGAGAACGGGTGAAGGGCAGTTCATTGACTATATGCAAGTGGAAAACGTCATCCGGTGGCTGGATTGGACGTGGCTTTATACTTTCAAGACAGGGGAAAACCGGAAACGATCCGGCAACCGGGATCTGGCCGTCTGTCCCTCCGATTTGTTCGAATGCAGCGACGGTTGGGTGGCTCTGGCGGCTTTCAGCGAAGAGGAATTCCGCGGTTTATGCGACATCATGGACCGATTGGATCTTTATGAAAGATATGCCGATCCATTGGAACGGCTGCAGGATGAAAATGCCCGCAAAATTCTCGAGGCAATCTCGCAGTGGACTGCCACGAAAAAAGTGGCAGAGGTCGAAGAGTTTGCCAACCGGCAAGGTTTTGCCGCTTCCCGCGTGCTGAGCGCCGCCGATGCCTATCACAGCGAGCACTACCGGCAAAGAGGCGCCATCCAGGAATATGAAGACCCCGTGTATGGCACGATGGCGCAGGAATGCTATCCGCCGCGCATGAGCGAAACGCCCAGCCGGGTGAAATGGAGCAGCCGTCCGGTGGGATTCGACAACCGTTATGTCTTTCAAAAAATTTTAGGCCTGTCCCTGGAGAAGATCAAACAACTGGAGTTCGAAAAAGTTATTTTTCAATGGAATCCGGACGTCCCTTCACAGTGTCCGCCGCCGGATTGGGACGGCAAAAGTGGTCTGAAGATGCCCTAGCGATACATTGTCATAGATTTTTCGGGAGGAGTACGATGGACGATGAAAAAATTGTAGGTCTGGCAATTAATCAGGAATTCGCCCGATGGGCGCACCGGGAAACTTACCCCCCGGATACCTTCAAAAAGCAGGAAGCCCTTGACGACACCTTGGTACTCGATGTCAGTCACGGCAGCTTTGCCGGTCTTTTTGCTTCCTCGATTCTCTCCGAGATGGGGGCCGAAGTGATTCGCATCGAACCTCCCGGCGGGGATCTGGCCAGGAAGATGTCCCCTTACGGCATGATGATCAAAGATTCCGGCCTGGCCTATCTGGCCGAGGCGAGAAATAAATTCCACATTACCCTGGACCTCACCAAAGAAGAGGGCCGCAAGATCTTTTCCAGATTCTCAGCCAAGGCCGCGATAATTATCGAAACGTTCAAACCGGGCTACCTGGATGGACTGGGAATCGGTTACCGGCAACTCAGCGTAAAAAATCCGGGGTTGATCTACTGTGCGATCCATAGCTACGGCCAATTCGGTAAAGATGCCGAGAAAAGCGCCAATCAACCGGACTATGATATCGTCGATCAGGCCAGGGGCGTCATCATGTCCATTACCGGCGAACCGGATCTCGATACGAAAATCTCGCCCAAGTATAAGCGGCCGTTGAAACATGGCAACTGGATGGGGTGGTATGCCGGTGGTGCCTGGGCCGCCTTCAGCCTGCTGACGGCCATGTTCCACCGGAGAAAGACCGGTAAAGGTCAATTTATCGATTGCGCCCCTCCGGAAGGACTCCTGTCCATTGCCAACTATGCCATGCAGTACTTCCATATGTCCGGTGAGCAAATGCCGAGAGCCGGAAATTACGACTATGCCGTATTTCCTTACACCTACGTCAAGTGCAAGGACGGCTACACCTTTATTTCCGGATTCACGGATCCCAACTGGGCGGCGCTTTGTGAAATCATGAACCGGCCGGATCTTCAAAAACAATTCCCAACCATCAAAGAACGCCTCACGCCAGAGAATCAACCCTTGATTCAGCATGAAATTGAAACATTTACCGAGAAATACACGGCGGATGAAATCCAGGATATAGTTTACCAGTACAGCAAGCGGGAAGACAAGAAAGGGACGGTGGTGACAGGACGCCTGGAAAGCCCCCGGGATGTTTTACAGAGAGAACACTGGCAGGAAAGGAAGACCTTCATCAAATGGAAAGACCCTTATTATGGTGAATTGTTGATCCAAAATTCCTCGTTCAAAGCCATGACAAAAACACCGGGCCGGGTGAAGTGGATCTGCCGGCCCATCGGCGCGGACAATGAGTTCATCTATCAAAAATATCTGGGGATGGGCCAAAGCCGGCTCAAGCAACTGAAGCAGGAAGGCGTGATGTGATCGGAGTGTGATTTGGGAGACGCTTTTCCGCTTCACAAGCCGGCGAATATTGCACCGGACACGGATGTGATTGACCCTATCATGCTACTTCAATTCACTCTCAAGGAAAGAAAGGAAAATAATTATGAAACTGGAAGACTTTTTTTCAGAAATGATGAAGGTAAACGCCATGGACGACACCGAGGCCATGGAATCGGCATCCCGGGAGCTTTTCAACAAACTGAATCATCTCAGTTTTCCCGATCATTTCAATTGGGTACAGCAAGTTTTCGAAGGAATTCACGTTAAGCAAAGAGGGGATCAGACAGGCCTTTTCTGGATCCATCTGGAGACGGATGAGAAACGACAATATACTTACCGAGAACTGGCGGAAAATGCCAATAAATTTCTTAATTACCTCCGGAAACATAACGTGGAGAAAGGCGATAGCGTCTACATGATGGTCCCTTCGGTGCCGGAGACCTGGCTGGCGAATATTGCAACTATAAAGGGCGGCCTGGTTTCCGTACCGACCGCCACAACCATGACGGTCAGAGAACTCGAATATCGGTTCAAAACATATCCGCCTCAGGCGATTCTTTCAGATGAAGACTCTGCCGAAATGATCGACGAAGCCTTACAAAATGTGGCCGTCAAGCCCAAGGTGAAAATTGTTCTGGGTAATGTGAGCGGCTGGAGCAGTTACAGTGTCATTGACAAAGAATCTCCCAAAGCGGAAGCAGCCAGGACGAAAACAGACGATATCATTCTTTGCTTCTTCACTTCGGGTACGACCGGTCTTGCTAAAAGAGTGGCCCACACGGCCGTCTCTTATCCTGTCGGTCACCTTTCCACCTCGAATATCGCCGGCATCAGGCCTGGCGATATCCACCACAACTTGAGCCAGCCGGGATGGGCAAAGTGGGCCTGGAGTTCCTTTTTCGCGCCATTCAACGTCGGCGCCACCACCTCCGGCTTCTTCTATCCCTCGCGATTCGATGCAGATAAATACCTTTCAGCCGTTGATGAATCCCAGGTCAACGTGTTTTGTGCGCCGCCGACGGCCTGGCGGGCTTTTATGCTGCAGGATTTGTCCAAATATAAGTTTGACGCCTTAAGAGAGTCTATCAGCGCAGGAGAACCCCTCAATCCCGAAATTATCCAAAAATGGAAAAGACACACCGGCACGGAAATCAGAGATTTTTACGGGCAGACCGAATCGACGGCAATGATTGGCAATCCACCATGGTTCAAGGGAAAAATTTGTGCAGGATCTTTTGGTTTTCCCGCATTCGAATACGATATCAAAATAATGGACGAAAAAGACCAAGAGATCACAAAGCCCGATGAAGTGGGACATATCGCGGTCAGGCTGAACCACTGGCGCGCCATAGGGCTTTTTGATCAATACATCGGCGACCCTGAAAAGATGAAAGAAGTATTTCGCAAAGGGTATTATTACACCGGCGACCGGGCTTCCTTTGACGAGAAGGGGTATTGGTGGTTCGTGGGACGCGCGGATGATGTCATTAAGTCCTCGGATTATCGCGTGGGTCCATTTGAGGTGGAAAGCGCTTTGGTCGAACACGAGGCGGTTGCGGAAGCTGCGGTGGTCGGAAGCCCGGATCCGAAAAGATGGCAGCTTGTCAAGGGCTTCGTCATCCTAAAGCCCGGCTACGAGCCTTCAAGGCAACTGGCCCTCGATCTTTTCCAACACTGTATTAATGTACTTGCAAAGTTCAAAATCCCCCGCATCATCGAATTCGTTCCTGAAGTGCCCAAGACGCTAAGTGGAAAGATTCGGAGAATTGAACTCAGAGAAGCGGAACAGGAAAAGAAACAAAAGAACGAAAAAGCGCCGCAAGAATACTTTTATCATGAGTTTCCGGAGCTTAAATCCTCATAACATATACGGGACGGGCATGTGGGCGAAAGACCCTATGCCCGTGCACCGCTGAACCGTAAATCAACCGGAAAGGGCCGGCGTGTCAGGCCCTTTCCGGCTGCTGAAACAGGCTCCGGAATACCGCCTGACTCCGGGAAATTCCAGGATCCCCCATTCGGAAACCTTCCATTCCACCGAATTCATGGATTATGTTGTCCTCTATGGAAAATCATGTCTTTCCCAAACAGGGGGTGCTTTTTTATCAATAATGGGGTAAAATAGACATTGTTTTATTCAAATCTTATGCATAAGTTCATCATACATTTTTGGGGCAATTGGTTCGTATCCTTCAAATTGCCGAAATGATATCCAGTCAAAACTGAATGGAAAATAAGGAAAAGGAAAGAAATAAATGCCGCAACCAAAGAACGCCATGGAAATTTTTCAACTGCTCGAGAAATCGAATTGCCGGGACTGCGGTCAAAAGACGTGCCTGGCTTTTGCCGGGGCGGTCTTCAGAGGCCAAAGCAGGATCGATGAGTGTTCGAAGCTGGATCGAAAAACCATTGAACAGTATTCCGGGAAATCCGAACCGCAAAATGCCATTGAAGAAAACCGGGAAGAATATATCAATCAGTTGAAAGCCGAGATGTCTCAACTAGATCTCGACGAGGCTGCACAAAGAACAGGAGGCCGGGTTTCGGATAATAAACTGACGCTAAAGGTACTGGGAAAGAATTTCAGCGTCGATTCAAAAGGGAATCTTTACACGGATATCCATATCAATCCATGGATAGCCCTGCCGTTTCTCACCTATGTGCTTCATGGCAAGGGACTGCCGGTGTCGGGGAACTGGGTTTCCTTCAGAGAGTTGAAAGACGGCATGGACGGGTATCCCCTTTTTCAGAAAAGATGTGAAGAACCCATGAAACGGGTCGCCGATACCTATACCGACCTCTTTGACGACATGGCCCATATCTTCAGCGGAAAGCAGGTTGAAAAACAATTCGAATCCGATATATCCGTTGTGCTGCACCCGCTGCCGAAGGTCCCGATCATGGTATGCTACTGGCTGCCGGAAGACGGTCTCGAATCGAGTCTTCATGTATTTTTCGACCAAACAGCGGATGACAATCTCGGTACCGGCATTGTCTTTACGATAGGCGCCGGACTATCGCAAATGTTTGCCAAGCTTGCAATAAGGCATGGATCCTAAAAAAATACATTCAAAATTTTTTTATGACGATAAGAAATATATTGCAGGCCTCCAAATGGCATCACGCTTTAGTCAGTCTTGTTATTGGCGCCGTCATGATCAGCTTTTCCGGTGTTTGGGTTAAAGTCAGTCATGTAACGCCAACCGCTTCCGCCTTTTACCGGGTCTTTTTTGGCGGCATCATCTTGCTGTCAGCCGCCTTGTTTCGCCGTGAAATGCTTTGGCATGGCAAACGACATTTGCTGCTGAATCTGACCTGCGGCTTGTTTTTTGCCGTTGACCTGGTGTTCTATCATTACAGCGTTATGTATGTTGGACCCGGTCTGGGAACGATCCTGCCTAATTTTCAAGTGTTTATCCTTGCACTGACCGGAATATTCTTTTTCGGAGAAAAGGTTCGCCTGCTGTTTTTAATTTCGATTCCACTCGCTGTTATCGGTCTTTTGCTGATTGTCGGTATCGATGGAAGACAATGGGATCAGCTCAATAAAACAGGTGTTTATTTCGGACTCGGTGCCGCCGTTTTTTATGCGGCGTTTTTATTGTCGCTTCGAAAACTTCAGTCAGACCAGGCGGGCTTATCTCTTTTCTATGTGTTGACCGTGGTTTCTCTTGCGGCGTCGGCTTTTCTATCCCTGGAAATTTTTCATACCGGCGACACTTTTGCCATACCGGATCTGCAAAGTTTCTTTGCACTAATGGCCCTGGGGCTGTTCAGCCAAACCATTGGTTGGATGCTCATTGCCAATGCATTGCCGGCACTCGTCGCCTCTTTGTCCGGTTTTATTCTGCTTCTTCAACCCGCCCTTGCATTTGTTTGGGATGTATTGATTTTTCAACGACCGACAAGTCTGACGAATTGGATCGGCGTGTTTATAGTACTCTTTGCCATTTATTTTGGTTCTGTAAAACCGTCAAGGTCCTGATTTAGGATGGAATACCATTTGTTGATAGGCAGCGCAAACGCAAATTTTAAACAAAGATCCCAAATTCGGAGTGAGTATGTTTGAACAAATTCTGGCCGCCAGAGAACGATTGAAAGGACACGCCAATGAAACGCCGATCATGACGTCGCGAACGTTAAACCGATGGATCAATGCCGAAGTCTATTTCAAGTGTGAAAACTTTCAGAGGATCGGGGCATTTAAGTTTCGCGGTGCATTCAACAGTATCTCAAGGCTTTCAAAAGCCGAAAAAGAACGCGGCGTCATTACCTATTCTTCGGGAAATCATGCCCAAGCCGTGGCGCTGGTGGGCCGGATGTTGGAGATCCAAACCACCATCGTGATGCCGAACAATGCTCCTGAAACCAAACGTGCCGCAACCCAGGATTATGGCGCAACGATTGTCGAGTATGATCCTGAAAAAACCGATCGTGAAGCAGTGGCGGTAAATCTTCAAGCAAAAAAAGGATTTACGATGATTCCGCCCTTTGATCATTTGGATGTCATCGCCGGTCAAGGGACCGCCGCACTGGAGATGTTTGACCAAGTCGGCCATCTTGATACTTTGCTGGTTCCCTGCGGCGGCGGCGGCCTATTGAGCGGCTCGGCCGTCGCTGCCAAAAATGTCGATCCGGATTGCCGGGTCATCGGCGTTGAACCGGAACTGGCCGATGATGCCACAAAGTCTTTTTACACCAGAAAACTTCATCATGTAAAAAATCCGCCCACCATCGCCGACGGAACCCGCACCCCTTCCCTGGGCAAGATCACCTTTCCCCTCGTACTCGAGTATGTGGATGACATGAAGACCGTATCCGAAGCCGCAATCATGGAAGCCGTCAAATTTTTCTTTTATCGGATGAAGCTTGTGGTTGAACCATCAGGCGCGCTCGGTCTATCGGCGGTATTGAGCCGAACCGCAATCCCCGGCAGCCGAACCGGCATCATTATTAGCGGCGGCAACATCGATTCCGCCACAATGACAATGATCCTAAACTCATAACTCAGGTTTCACACCTTTGTCAGCAACCCGCAGATCCTGTCATTGAGACGCTGCGCTGGATTGGACGCCGCAAAAACGAGTCTCCGAGCTCCGTGGTTTATGAATCAGCCAATTTTTCCCCAAGACTTTTCACGGGTTTAATGACCGGCGGTTGATAAATCATATAGCTTTGTAC
>JBAUWG010000390.1:0-5606 GCA_049583675.1 Desulfobacterales bacterium
GTTAGGTAGTGTACATTCATAAATGGTCTTTTTGCCCAATCTCTGCGTTATGCTCAAAAAATAATCCTCGGAATATTATACATATGCCTGTGGTTATTTTTTTCGCATGTCTTGATATTGAACAAAAATCCTCATTTCTGGATGGACACTAGTTAGTATACAAAAGAAATTATGGTTTTCGTTCTGACATCGATTTCAAAAGTTATGCAGCCGGAGGGATGGCTGAGTGGTCGAAAGCGGCGGTCTTGAAAACCGTTGAGTGTAACAGCTCCGTGGGTTCGAATCCTACTCCCTCCGCCATTTTTCGAATTGGCGGCAATAGGTCGGAGGATCGTTTCGCTCAAGGTTTGAGGTAAGAGATCGGAAGGTTAGTTTTCAATTATCGATCACGATGCCGTCAATTAGTTGATTCGTTAAGACCGGAGAGATGGCCGAGCCGGCTGAAGGCGCTCGCCTGCTAAGCGAGTGTGGGGCGAAAGTTCCACCCCGGGTTCGAATCCCGGTCTCTCCGCCATTTCAATTTTGCCGCCCCCGTTAAACTACCGGGGGCTTTTTACTTTGTACCTTATTAATGTTTTGCGATGATTAAAGAAATCAGTCAAACTCGAAAACTGCTTATGGAATGGTATCGCCGTCACCATCGCCGGCTTCCCTGGCGCGAGACCGGGTCTCCTTACCGGATATGGGTTTCAGAGGTGATGCTTCAACAAACACAGGTGCAAACCGTTCTGCCTTATTACCGGCAATTCTTACATGAATTTCCAGACGTTCAAACACTGGCAAATGCTGATTTGCAAGCGGTGCTAAAGGCCTGGGAGGGCTTGGGGTATTATGCACGGGCCCGCAATATGCATCGTTCAGCAAAGGATATCTTACAAAAATACAGCGGTAAATTCCCCGATTCCCGGGAGGCGCTCAGGGAATTGCCCGGCGTCGGAGATTACATTGCTTCCGCTATATCAAGTATCGCTTTCAACCAGCCGTACGCGGTGGTGGACGGGAATGTCAAACGGGTCCTGTCGCGATTCTATGCATTGACGGAGCCGGTCAATAAATCTTCTTCATATCCAATATTCAAAGCCGCAGCCGAAGAATTGCTGGATTACCGTCAACCGGGTATATTCAATCAGGCTGTGATGGAACTGGGGGCCTTGGTGTGTACACCCAGAAACCCGGATTGCCCTCATTGTCCGATTCATTCACTATGCCGAGCCTGCCAAACAGGATCTGTCGAACAGTTTCCGAAACGCACCCGGAGCCCGAAAACACCTTTACACCATATTGCGGTGGGCGTTGTTTACAAAAACGGCCGAATGCTGATCACGCGACGAAAACCCGAAGGATTGCTGGGCGGCTTATGGGAGTTTCCCGGCGGCAAAGTTAAAAAATATGAAAACCCGGAAAATGCCTGCATCAGAGAGATCAAAGAAGAAGTGAACCTGGACGTGATCGTTGACAGGCCTATTTCTCAGGTCAGACATGCCTATACGCATTTTAAAATTTTAATGGATGTATTTTTATGCCGGTACACGGCCGGCGAGGTAGAACTCAACGGTCCTGTGGATTTTCGATGGATTACGCTCCAAGAGATTAATCAGTATCCGTTTCCCAAAGCCAACCATAAGTTTATTCCTTCATTGAAAAACCTGGACCTCCAGGCTAAGTCAGAAATAGACGGCGCTACCTTGGAAATTTGTGTCTAAAATATTTGGGATTTGATGTTTGGAATTTCAATGAGTAAATGAATATATAACCCGGTGCCAGGATTTTTTAGCACCTTTTGAACCCATCAGGTTACAATTTCTGTACCGGCTTCTCCCTTAACGGCGCTTTCGATCTCCTCGATGGAAGTAATGACGGCTCTTTTGCCGGTTTTTTGAACAAACCGGACCGCGGCTTCGATTTTGGGCCTCATGGACCCGGTCGGGAATTGCCCTTGGGCTAAAAATCGCGTGGCCTGCCGGGTGGTTAATGATCTGAGGAATTTCTCATTCTTTTTTCCGTAATTCAGTGCGGCGCCCTGAACATCCGTGGCGACCAGAAAGATATCCACTCCCACTTCTTCAGCCAGTTTTGCACTGGCCAGGTCTTTATCGATAACCGCATCCATTCCGCTGAAACGTCGCCCTTTTCGAATGACCGGTATCCCGCCGCCACCGCAGCAGATGACGATAAAATTCATGTCGATGAGCTTTTTGATTTCCCGTTTTTCCACAATGGTGACCGGCAGTGGAGAAGCCACAACCCGCCGGTATCCCTTGGCGGTTTTTTGCGTGGGATAGGGGAGGGTTCGTGCTTTTTCTCTGGTGAAGACAGGCCCGACAGGTTTCGACGGGTTTAAAAATGCCGGATCGTTTTTATCCACGACGACATAGCTTAAGAGGCTCACGAAATAATGTTCTCCGTCGTCGCCAAGATGCATCAGTTCCGTATCCAGGGTCGATTCGATCATATAGCCGATCTGCCCCTGGGTCTGCGCGACCAGAATCTCCAGCGGCAGTTTCGGGCCCGCATCGCAGCATTCCTGTTTCAGCATGAGATTTCCCACCTGGGGCCCGTTGCCATGGGTGATGATGATTCGATAGGTTCCGGTAAGTTTCGCAATCTGTCGAATGGGAACTTTTAAATTTTCGAACTGTTCGTCGACCGTTCCCTTTTGGCCTTTTCGAATCAACGCATTGCCGCCCAGGGCCACCAGCAGGATCTGTTGGCTATATTTCATCATTTTGACTTTTGTTGAGTTTTTGAAAACGGTTTCGCAGCGCATCCTTTAACAAGGGGTTACCGTGATCTTTATATTCATATTCGACTCTGATGATGGGTTTATCGATGGACAGAAGCTTCGGCAGATCAACAGGTGTTGCGCACAGTACCAGATCGCAGTCGACATGGTTGATCGTTAATTGAAGGTCATGAATCTGCGCTTGTCCGTATCCCATGGCCGGAAGTACCGCGCCGACACTCGGATATTGGCGATAGGTGTCTTTGATGGTTCCGGCGGCATGCGGTTTAGGATCGACAACCTCGGCTGCCGCATACCGATTCGCGGCAATGACGCCGGCGCCGAATGACATTCCGCCGTGGGTCAGGGTAGGCCCGTCTTCGATGATCAGGACGCGCTGTCCTTTTATCCGACCGGGATCGTCCACCAGTATCGCCGACTCTGCCTGTACAATTTCAGCGTCGGGTGCATGGGTCTCGATATTTTTTCTTACCGTTTCTATCTGCTCGGGGCTTGCGCTGTCCACCTTGTTGATCACCGCAATATCGGCCATGAGCATGTTGGTCTCACCGGGGTAGTAGAGTAGTTCATGGCCGGCCCTGTGGGGGTCGAAAACCACAATATGGACGTCAGGATAATAAAAAGGCGTGTCGTTGTTTCCGCCGTCCCAAACGATGACATCCGCTTCTTTTTCCGCCGATTCGAGAATTTTTCCGTAGTCGATGCCGGCGTAGACCACAATGCCTTGTGACACCAGGGGCTCATATTCTTCCCTCTCCTCTATGGTGCACTGCTGGTTTTTTATATCTTCATAAGAAGCGAAGCGCTGGATGACCTCTTTTGTAAGGTCCCCGTAAGGCATGGGGTGCCGGACCGCCACGACCCGTTTGCCCCAGGATTTCATAATCTTGCAGACATGACGCGTGGTCTGGGATTTCCCGCATCCCGTCCGGACGGCGCAAACCGCCACCACGGATTTTTTGGACCTCAACATGGTATACGTTGCGCCGATGAGGATAAAATCCGCACCGCCGGCCATGGCAACGGAGGCCTTGTGCATGACCTGGGTGTGGGGGATATCGCTGTAGGAAAATGCAACCAGATCCACCTTGTGTTCGCGAATCAGGTCAGCGAGCCGATTTTCGGGATAGATCCGAATGCCTTTAGGATAAAGTTCTCCCGCAAGCTCCGGCGGATAGAGCCGGCCTTCGATGTTCGGTATTTGTGCCGCCGTAAACCCGATCACCTTGTAACGGCGATTATCTTTGAAATAGACATTGAAATTGTGAAAATCCCGCCCTGCAGCACCCATGATAATGACGTTTTCGATCATTGGCTTCTCCAAAGTCAGCGGATTATCGCTCTGAGACCTCTGAAAAACACCCCTTTTTGCCCAATTTCTTTGTCAGGCTCAAATTTTAATCCTCAAAATACTCAATGTATTCCTGTGGTTAAAATTTTCGCCTTCCTTGAACTTGAACAAAAATGACCATTTTTCAAAGGTCTCGCTCTTTCAAAACGGATTCGATTCGTTCCATTGCCCAGTCGATCTGTGCTTCGGTGATCACCAGCGGCGGGGCAAAACGGATGACATTTTCGTGAGTTTCCTTGCAAAGCAATCCTTTTGTTTTGAGACGCTCGCAAAAACTTCTGGCCCCGCCGGCTTCGGGAAGCAGTTCCACGCCGATCAAAAGACCTCTTCCCCGGACTTCCTTGATAAAAGGGCTGTCGACTTTTTTGAGTTGAGCTAAAAAATAGTCTCCCATTTTCCGCGCGTTCTCGATCATATCCTCTTCGATCAGCACCTTCAGGGCCGTTCGTGCCACGGCGCAGGCAAGGGGATTGCCGCCGAAGGTACTCCCGTGGTCGCCGGGCATAAAGACGCCCAGCACTTCTTTATTCGATAATACCGCGGAAATGGGGTAGAACCCGCCGGAAAGTGCCTTGCCGATGACCGTAACATCGGCTTCGATATCTTCGTGTTCTTCCGCTAAAAGTTTGCCCGTCCGGCCGAGTCCTGTCTGAATCTCGTCCAGAATTAAGACGATGTCATTCTTCTCACAGATGGCTTTGACATCTTTAAGATATCCGGGCGGCGGGATGATGACCCCGGCCTCCCCTTGAATGGGTTCTAAAAGAACCCCCACCGTATGGGGTGTGATCGCTTTTTCAAGGGCCGCGGCATCACCGAACGGGACGATGTTGAATCCGGCGGGATAGGGTCCGAACCCGTCCCGGTACTGGGTTTCGGTGCTGAATCCGATAATGGCGATGGTCCGGCCGTGAAAATTGTTTTCACAAACGATAATTTCAGCCCGGTCACGAGGGATGCCCTTAACTTTGTATCCCCATTTCCGAATCGCTTTTATAACGGTTTCAACCGCTTCGGCGCCGCTGTTCATGGGCAAGACCTTGTGCGACCGGGTCAATTCACAAAGCTCTTTGTAAAAAGGCCCCAGTTGATCGTTGCGAAACGCCCGAGAGGTCAGGGTCAGTCTCTGAGCCTGTTCGATCATGGCCTGCATGATTTTCGGATGGCAATGCCCCTGGTTGACCGCAGAGTATGCGGACAGGCAGTCCATGTACTTATTTCCCTCCACATCCCAGACCCATAATCCCTGGCCGCGGGTCAAAACCACATTTAGGGGTTTATAATTGTGCGCACCGAAAGTTTCTTCCAGCTGTATGTATTGTTGCGAATTCATAATTTTTCTCCTGATGTGTCCGAAAGCAGGCATCATTTGAAGCATATTGAATACAATTTTAATCGTCAAGGCCCTAAATTATTATTTGACTTCGAGCAAATGATGCATACCTTTATTTTCAATAAGCGGTGATTTTCATCAGCCGGCTTTTGATCAATAAAATTATAAATAAAAGGAGG
>JBAUWG010000391.1:0-3857 GCA_049583675.1 Desulfobacterales bacterium
CGTTATGCTCAAAAAATAATCCTCGGAATATCAACTATATGCCTGTGGTTATTTTTTTCGCATGCCTTGATCTCGAACAAAAATCCTCATTTATGGATGGACACAAGTTAGGTTTTATACTCTTTCCAATACCGTCGCCATACCCTGACCGCCGCCGATACATAAGGTGGCCAGCCCAAGGGCATGATCGTTTCTAACCATTTCATTCATCAGGGTCAATATGATGCGGGCACCGGTACATCCGATGGGATGACCGATGGAGATGCCGCTTCCTAGCGGATTGGTCTTTTCAATATCGAGACCAAGTTCCCTCATGCAGGCGATGGCCTGGACAGCGAAGGCTTCGTTCAGCTCCACGGCGCCAAAATCCTTGACAGTCAATTTTTCTTTTTGAAGGATTTTTCTCACCGCCGGTATGGGGCCGAGACCCATATAAGCCGGATCGACACCGGCCGATGCATAGGCCTTGATCCGAACCAGAGGTGTTAGCCCGAGATCCTTTGCCTTTTCATCCGACATCAGCAAAAGAGCTGCTGCAGCATCATTGATCCCCGATGCATTTCCTGCGGTAACAGTGCCATCATTTTTAAACGCCGGCCGAAGTTTGGCCATTTTTTCCATGCTGGTTTCCATGGGCCGTTCATCCGTATCGAATATTATGGGATCTTTTTTTCGCTGTGGAATAACCACCGGTACGATCTCTTCTTTGAATCGTCCTTGGGCAATGGCAGTTTTGGCCCGTTGATGGCTGATAACGCCGATTTCGTCCTGCTCCTTTCTGGAGATCTTATAGAGCGTTGCAATATTTTCAGCCGTCAATCCCATGTGATACCCGTAAAATATTTCAAAAAGCCCGTCAAAGACCACGAGATCGACCATGTTCGCATTGTTCATACGGGCCCCCCACCGCGCGGTTGGAACGGCGTAAGGGATCAGACTCATGTTTTCCATTCCACCGGTTAAAACAATCTCTGATTCGCCGGACCGGATGGATTGCACAGCCAGGACCACAGCTTTCATTCCTGAAGCACATACTTTGTTGACGGTAAAGGCTGGCGTCTCTTTGGGAATGCCGGCCTTGACCATGGCCTGTCGGGCCACGTTTTGCCCCAGTCCGGCACCCACCACGTTTCCGATGATGACTTCATCAATCTGTATCGGCTGAAATGACGCATCATAGTCATAATACTTTTTCTCCAGATCGATCATGCCATCGCCTTTTAAAAAGTCGGGTTCAAATCGCGTTAATTCTTTCGTTGCCGTCGGTCTCAGGCCGATCTTTTTTAGTGTTTCTTTCAATACCAGAGCGCCGAGTTCGACCACCGGCGTCGTGCTCAATGAACCGCCAAATGCCCCCACCGGTGTTCTAGCGCCGGACACAATAACGACATCTTTCATTGTTCCACCTTTCATAATTATTATTTTAAAGTTTTAAACTCATTATCATTTCTTTGCTGCATGGTAATACTCGAAGCTGTCTCAAAATTAGGATTTTCGGTCGAGATCTCCCGCCCAAGATCGCCAGGACAAGAACGCGAGGCCGAGGATCAACCCCCTGCGTCTAAGGGGATCTTCGACACGCAAACTCATGTATGTCGAGGGCTTGATACGAGGACTCAACGCCGAGATCGGATGAAAAGACTTTTTTGAGATAGCTTCTGTTATTTTAATGTCGTGCATATAGGCTTGTCAATATGTTACAAGCCTGATAAATATTTACTCAGGTTTCGAACCTAAAATAAGAGATAAAACATAAAGAGTATCCATGCCAGACATAAAAGAATTAACAACGCTCATGCAGGATCTGGAAGATCAATTGAGGGTCTGCATGCGGTGCGGCATGTGCCAGGCGGTTTGCCCGCTTTTCGCCGAAACCGGCCGGGAAGCTGATGTGGCCCGCGGCAAACTGGCGCTTCTTGACGGGCTTTTGCAGGAAATGTTTAAAGATCCCGATGGCGTCTACGAACGCCTAAACCGGTGCCTTTTGTGCGGATCATGCGCCGCCAATTGTCCCAGTGGCGTGAGCGTTTTGGAAATCTTTATTAAAGCCCGGGCCATACTCACCGGTTTCATAGGCCTTTCACCGTCCAAGAAACTGCTGCTAAGAGGGATGTTGTCTCACCCTGGAATATTCGATCGCCTGGCGGAATGGGGTTCGAGGTTCCAGAAAATTTTCACAAAACCGGCCAATGACGTCATCGGGACATCCTGTGCCCGGTTTGGTTCTCCGTTGATCGGAGACCGGCATTTCATCCCTTTTGCCAAAACACCGTTTCATCGCCAGGTGCCGGCTTTAAATACAAAAAGAGGTGCTTCGGGGATTAAAGCGGCATTTTTCGTGGGATGCCTAATCGATAAATTTTTCCCCAAGGTGGCGCGAGATGTTATCGATGTTTTGACTTACCATGGTGTGGGTATTTTTATGCCCCGGGGGCAAAGCTGCTGCGGCATTCCGGCTGTCTCCTCAGGAGACCTGACGACCTTTCGGCAGCTTGTTCGCTATAATCTGGAACGCTTCGATGCCGAAGAATTTGATTATCTTGTTACCGCATGCGCCACCTGCACATCGACGATCAAACAAATTTGGCCGATGATGGCCGGCAACGACACCGGTAATATTCAACCCCATGCAGCGGCGATATCTCAAAAAACCATGGACATCCATCAATTCCTAGTCTCAATCGTCGGAATCAAAAACTCGGCCATTGACGAGCTTATCGAACCTGTTGATATCACCTATCATGATCCCTGCCATCTCAAAAAATCCCTGGGCGTGTCTGCAGAACCCCGATCGCTGATCCAAGCCCATCCTGGGTACCGCCTGAAAGAAATGACGGAATCCGACCGATGCTGCGGACTGGGAGGGAGCTTTAATCTCCAGTATTATGAGCTGTCATCCAATATCGGCCGAAGAAAAATCGACCATATCAAAGCATCCGGATGTTCCGTCGTTGCCACCGGATGTCCGGCCTGCATGCTGCAACTTTCGGACATTCTCTCCAGATCCGCTGAGAACGTTCGGGTTCAACATCCCATCGAAATTTATGCGGAACTTTTAAAACATTATCAGGGGATGGAGTAATTTTTTTCATCTCATATCTTTGTAACGAATTCTATTTTATTGACAACACGGATGGGTTTCGGGTAATAGGTGGGTCATGCCGGAGTGGTGAAACTGGTAGACGCACGGGACTCAAAATCCCGCGGGGGCAACTCCATGTCGGTTCGATTCCGACCTCCGGCACCATTGACAATCAAGGCTTTATATTTGGTGAGCCTTTTAATCCTTTTTTCTGAATCGCCCCTGACGCCGTCAGCCAGGAGCTTTTTTTATGTAAAATACTTCATATTTTTTTAGGTGCTTTACGCCATAATTATCCACTTCCTACCTTGAAATATTACATTCTTGCTAATCTCTAATTAATATAACTATCTAATATTATATAAATTATAATGTTTACACATTTCTTTTTTTGTTTTTGCACGCTTTTTGCAAAGATCTCCAGGCAATGGAAAAACAGGAGTGATTTTTCTCGAAGAGGAGAATATTTATGTCAAATTGGATTATTTTAACCATCAGTACGGCCTTGATCGCAACCAGTTATTGGCTGCGTTTCTTTTAGAGGGAAAAACCATGATGATGGGCACCATTTTAGGTATTACACTTTCTTATATTGCTGTGATTGTTTATCTGCATCAAATGTCCAAATAACCGTTTAGCATTGTTTTGACAAAGTGCCACTTGACATGACACGATGTGGCATTATTTTTGCAGATAGGTTAGGTAAGTACGAGTATCGTACTACCTATATTGCCTCCCCCTAAGGCTCTTGGTTTTCAAAACCAGGAGCCTTTTT